>NZ_JBSXOQ010000060.1:0-97861 GCF_056859495.1 Sphingobium sp. L-44
GCTGCGTCCGGGATCGCTGATCTTCCCCAAACAGTGCGGCTCAATCTTCGCCCATTGGGCGTCGGTCAGTACAAAGCGATCCATCCGCAGTGTGAATCACATCTGCTGGTAAATGGGAATCCTAAATCCCCACAGGCCTTAAAGCGCCGGGCGCGCCAGCATCAGCCAGACGATCGCCAGAATCGCGCCAAAGGCGGGAAAGCCGAAGGCGAACCACCAGCGGAAAAGTCGATGATAGGCGGATGGTAGCGAATCACCGCCGGCGACGGCGGCTGCCGCCAGGTCGCGCATCCGCGCCTGCATCCACAGCACCGGCAGCCAGAAGGCGCCGATCAGCAGATAGAGCGCAACCGACAGCAGCAGCCAGGGCGTGTCGAGCGGCCAGCCGAGCCCGTGGGCCAGCGCCAGCCCGGTAATCGGCTGCACCACCACTGCGCTGGCGGTGAAGAGCATGTCGGCGATCACCACGATCCGTGCGACCGCCGCGATCACCCGCGCGTCGCCGGTGCGGTGTGCCATCAGCATGAAGAAGGCGATGCCCGCCCCGGTGCCGATCAGTACGCAGGCGCCCAGCACATGGGCCCAGCGCAGCGCCAGGATCAGGACATCGCTCATCGTTCCTCCAGCAGTATATGGGTGATCAGCGCGGCGATCATCACCACCAGTGCCTTGGCCAGCGGCGCCAGCGGATCGACCCACATGTCCGGCCGCACCCAGCTGCCCATGACCAGATAGGCGGCAGTCAGTCCAGCCATGCCCAGCACCGCGCGCTGCGCCCAACGCCGCACCAGGATTGCCGCGCCCAGCAGTAGGTCGGCGACGCTGCCGGCGATACTCAGCGCCATGGCGACTCCTGCGACCGGCGTCCCCTGCAATTCGCCGGCCACCGTGTCCAGCCGGGCGAGGCCGACCAGCCCCGACAGCAGGAACAGCAGCGACAGCGCCGCCACTAGGCACGGCATCAGCAGCATCAGCCGCGCCTGCGAGCGATCCTGCAGCCCCGATGGGTGGCGCGCCAATATCTGGTCCAGCGTCAGCAGCGGCCGGCCCAGCAGCGCCTCGCCGCCTTCCGGCGCGCCGGTCACGTCGCGCGCGATCATGGCCATGGCGGTGCTGCGCAGCGGCGATCGCCAGCCCAGATGGCCAAGCAGGTCGGCGACCGCGCTGACCGGCGTGGCGATCCGGCCGGGCAGGGCGATAAGCGGAACGGGCGCAATCCCCAGCCAGCGGCGATGGGCGACGATAATGGTGTCCAGCGTCGATGCCTCACGCTCGACCAGGTCGATGTCGATTGCGCGCGGCGCGTCGGGCGCCAGGCAGCAGACCACCGCCTGCGCCACATCGTCCAGCGCGACGCTCTGGATGCGGCTGTCGCCATGGACGCTGAACAGCCGCAGCGGCATCGCCGCCAGCGCCCGGATCAGCAACGTGCCGCCATAGGCATTGCGGCCGATCACCAGACCGGGGCGCAGGATCGCCCAGTGCAGCGCGGACGCGCGCAGATGATCGTCGGCCACCGCCTTGGTCGACAGGAAGGGGCTGGCGTCCTTTGCCGTGGCGCGGGGCGCGGAAATCTGGATGAAGCGGGCAATGCCCTGGGCGGCGCAGGCGTCGATCAGCGCGGCAATGCTCGCACCCTGGATCGCCTCCAGCCGTTCGCCGCCGCCGCTCTGCAACGCGCCGCTGGCATTGACCACGGCGTCGACGCCGTGGAGCGCGACCGTCCAGTCGGCCGGCCGGGTCATGTGGTTGAGGTCGGCGAAATGCCATGACAGGGCGGGGAAGAGGCGGCGGGCGGTCCGTTCGGACCGGCCCAGGCCGATGACCTCATGCCCCGCCGCGATCAGCGCGCGCGCAATCCCGCTGCCGATGAAGCCATAGGCCCCAACCAGCAGGATGCGCATGCGCGTCTTAGTCGAACAGGCTGGAAACGGAGCTTTCGTCCGCGATGCGCTTGATCGCCTCGCCCAGCAGCGGGGCGATCGGCAGGTGGCGGATGCGCTTGGCCTCGTTCACCGCGTCGGTGCCCTGGATCGAGTCGGTGATGACCAGTTCCAGCAGTTCCGACGCCTCGACGCGGGCGACCGCACCGCCCGACAGCACGCCATGGCTGACATAGGCGACGACTTCCTCGGCGCCCTGTGCCTTCAGCGCGGCGGCGGCGTTGCACAAAGTGCCGGCCGAATCGACGATATCGTCGATCAGGATGCAGAAACGCCCCTTCACGTCGCCGATGATGTTCATCACTTCCGACTCGCCAGCGCGCTCGCGGCGCTTGTCGACGATCGCCAGCGGCGCGTTGTCGAGGCGCTTGGCGAGCGCACGGGCGCGCACCACGCCGCCGACGTCGGGCGATACGACCATGATATTCTTGTCGCCAAAACGGGCCTGGATATCGGCCGACATCACCGGCGCACCGAACAGATTGTCTGTCGGGATGTCGAAGAAGCCCTGGATCTGGCCGGCGTGGAGATCGACCGACAGGACGCGGTCGGCGCCGGCGGTGGTGATCAGGTTGGCGACCAGCTTGGCGCTGATCGGCGTGCGCGGGCCGGGCTTACGGTCCTGGCGGGCATAGCCGAAATAGGGAACGACGGCGGTGATTCGCTTGGCCGACGCGCGCTTGAGCGCATCGATCATGATCAGCAATTCCATCAGATTGTCGTTGGTCGGATAGGCCGTCGACTGGATCACGAACACGTCTTCGCCGCGGACATTCTCATGAATTTCCACGAAAACTTCTTCGTCGGCAAAGCGGCGGACGCTGGCCTCGGTCAGGGGGATTTCGATATAGTCGGCGATGGCGGCCGCGAGCGGCTTGTTCGAATTGCCGGTCATGAGTTTCATGGCGAAAATCCCCAGGCTAATTGGCGTGACGAATTGATGACGATGCGCGAAACGCGGCCCCTTTAGCGGCGCATGTCCCATGTGGAAAGGCGCTTTTGCGCCCTGCGACAAAATGGCCCCCGCATTTTCAGAACACGCGCGAAGCGGGTGTTCGGTTCGAAAATGCGGCATCGGAAAACAGAGCATTTTCGCAAATAGGCAAAATGCTCTAGGGCGCGGTGCATGACCGACAAACTCGTGATCGCGCTCGCCCAGATGACCCAGACCATGGGCGACCCCCGGGCCAATGCCGACGCCATGCTGGAATGGCGCGCACGCGCCAAGGGCGCGGACCTGATCGTCTATCCCGAACTGCAACTGATCGGCTATCCGCCCGAGGATCTGGTGCTCAAGCCCGCGCTGCTCGACCAGGCCAATTATCATCTCGACCGGCTGGCGCAGGAAAGCGTCGATGGCGGCCCGGCGATGCTGGTCGGCACCGTCGTCGCCTCGCAGGGCGTGCTGTTCAATGTCGTCGCCCTGATCGAAAATGGCGCCGTCACCGCGATCCGCCAGAAGCGCGAACTGCCCAATTACGGCACGTTCGATGAAAAGCGCCTGTTCGCCCCCGGCCCGCTGCCCGAGCCGATCACGTTTCGCGGCGTGAAGATCGGCGTGCCGATCTGCGAGGATATCTGGTTCCCCTTCGTCACTGCCCATTTGCGGGCCGAGGGCGCGGAAATCCTCATCAGCCCCAATGGCAGCCCGTTCGAGGTCGACAAGGATGATCGCCGCCTGAACGTCGTCGCCGGCACCCGCGTGCGCGAAACCGGCCTGCCGCTCGTCTATCTGAACCGCGTCGGCGGCCAGGACGAACTGGTGTTCGACGGCGCCTCCTTCGTGATGAACGGCGACCTCTCCATCGCCCAGCAACTGCCCGACTGGGAGGAAAAGCTGGTGCTGACGACGTGGGAAAAATGGGACGGCCAGTGGGTCTGCCTGCCCGGCGAGCGTCATGAACTCGATCCGCGCCCGGCCGACATCTATAATGCGATGGTGTTGGGCCTGCGCGACTATGTGAACCGCAACCGCTTCCCCGGCGTCGTGCTGGGCCTGTCAGGCGGCATCGATTCCGCTTTGTCCGCCGCCGTCGCGGTCGATGCGCTGGGCGCCGACCGGGTCTGGTGCGTGATGATGCCCTCGCGCTTCACCAGCCAGGAAAGCCTGGATGACGCAGTCGAATGCGCCCGCCTGCTCGGCGTCCGCTACGACACCATCCCGATCGAACCGGCGGTTGCCGCCTTCGACACGATGCTGGCGCCGGTGTTCGAGGGCAAGGCGCGTGACCTCACCGAAGAGAATATCCAGTCGCGCATTCGCGGCCTGACCCTGATGGCGCTCTCCAACAAGTTCGGCCATATGCTGCTGACCACCGGCAACAAGAGCGAGATGTCGGTCGGCTATGCCACCATCTATGGCGACATGGCGGGCGGCTATTCGGTGTTGAAGGACGCGTACAAGACGACGGTGTTCGACCTCTGCCGCTGGCGCAACGACAATATGCCCTCGCTCGGCGAAGGCTTCGGCCCGGCCGGCCCGGTGATGCCCGAACGCGTCATCACCAAGCCGCCCAGTGCCGAACTGCGCGACAATCAGAAGGATGAGGACAGCCTGCCGCCCTATGAGGTGCTGGATCCGATCCTCTATGGCCTGGTCGAGGAGGAATTGTCGGTGGCCCAACTGGTCGAGCGCGGCTTTGACAAGGCGGTCGTCACCCGGATCGAGCATCTGCTCTACATCGCCGAATATAAGCGTCGCCAATCGCCGCCCGGCGTGAAGCTGGGCATCCGCAATTTCGGCCGCGACCGCCGCTACCCGATCACCAACGCCTTCCGCAGCGTATAAGTAACATCCGTTCGCCCTGAGCGAAGTCGAAGGGCAGGCTGAGCATGGCGAAGCCACTTCGTCCGCTCGGGGCGAACGGGTTTGGAAATAAAGATATGACCGTCATCACCCGCTTCGCCCCGTCGCCGACCGGCCATCTCCATGTCGGCAATATCCGCGCCGCGCTCCACAACTGGCTATGGGCGCGCAAATCCGGCGGCCAGTTCCTGCTGCGCCTCGACGACACCGATCTGGAGCGCTCGCGCCCCGAATATGCGGAATCGATCAAAGCCGACCTGCAGTGGCTCGGCCTCGACTGGGATGGCGAGGAAAAACAGTCGGAGCGCTTCGCCCTCTATGAGGCGCGGTTCGCGGCGCTCAAGACCTCGGGCCATGTCTACCCAGCTTATGAAACCCAACAGGAACTGGAACTGCGCCGCAAGGTGCTTCTCGGCCGCGGCCTGCCGCCGGTCTATGATCGCGCCGCCCTGGCGCTGACCCCGGACCAGATCGCCGCTTATGAAGCCGAAGGGCGCACGCCACACTGGCGCTTCAGGCTCGACCATGAGCAGCCGATCATCTGGACCGACCTCATTCGTGGCGAGCAGCGCTTCGACCCCAAATTGCTGTCCGACCCGGTGATCCGCCGCGCCGACGGCTCATGGCTCTACATGCTCCCCTCGGTGATCGACGATGTCGACATGGGCGTCACCCATGTGCTGCGCGGCGAGGATCATGTCTCCAACACCGCGACCCAGATCCAGATGTTCACCGCGCTCGGCGCGCCGCTCCCTGCCTTCGCGCACGAAGCGCTGCTGACCGGCAGCGAGGGCAAGCTGTCCAAGCGCCTCGGCTCGCTCGGCGTCGCCCATTTCCGCGAGATCGGGCTGGAGCCGGCCGCGATCGCCTCACTGCTCGCCCGCCTCGGCAGCTCGCAGCCGATCGAGCCCTTCGCCGACCGTGCGCCGCTGATCGAGACGTTCGACTTCGCCCATTTCGGCCGCGCTCCCGCCCGCTTCGACGAAGCCGAACTGGCCAGCCTCAACCAGAAGATCGTCCATCAACTGCCCTATGAGGCGGTCGCCGACCGCCTGCCCGCGGGCATGGACGCCGCCGCCTGGGCCGCGATCCGCCCCAATCTCGAGACGGTGGCGGGCGCCGCCGACTGGTGGCAGATCGTCACCGGCCCGATCGCGGCATCTGAAGCGGCGGAAGAGGACCGCGATTTCCTCGCCGCCGCCCATCGCATCCTGTCTGATGCCGCCTTCGACGCCGACATCTGGCGCACGCTGACCGGCGCGCTCAAGGAAGAAACCGGCCGCAAGGGCAAGACCCTGTTCCAACCCCTGCGCCGCGCGCTGACGGGGCTAGACCACGGCCCCGACATGGGCCAACTCCTGCCCCTGATCGGCCGGGAAGAGGCGTTGAAGAGGCTGGCAGTGGCCGATTGATCGGGTTAGGCTGGCCGGACCGGACCATTCTGGAGGCCAGCCTGATGCGTTATGCTCTCATCCTGTCGTCCGGCCTGCTGCTCATGGGAGCCGCAGCGCCGTCTGCTTCCTATAATATCTTTCCCGAACAGGCGGTGATGAATGCCGCGGCTGTCGCCCCCGATGGGGTGAAGGGGGTGTTCGAGCTGCCCGTCCGCGCCACTGGGCGCCAGGGCGGCTGGTTCTATCTTAATTCTCAGCAGGATTATCGCGATCCCCGCAACCTGACGATCGCCATTCCCGGCGCCATGGCCGATGCACTGGCACAGCGTTTCGGCGCGGAACTCGATCAATATCTGACGGGCAAGACCATCGCGGTGCGCGGCGAAGCGAAGCGGGTGAAAATTCATTTTCTGACGGATGGCCGGCCGACCGAAAAATATTATTATCAAACCCATGTGCGGCTGACCGATCCCAGCCTGCTGACGGTGGAGGGCGAACCAGTCCGTTACTGACCGTTCAGGCGGCCATCATCTCCAGCGCCTTGCCGACGGCCAGAATCCCCTCCGGTGCTGCGGCGAAGCCCATGTGCGTGCAGTCGACCTCGATCGCGCGGTCGCGCTCGCCGGCACGGCCTCTTGCGCATTCGGGCAGGATCACGCCGTCGCGCTGCGACCAGAGCGCCACGGTCGGCACCGGCGGCTTTTCCTCGCGGGTGCAGGGGAAGGGGGGCGTGTCGACCGGGAAGCCCGACACGAGCTGATAGAGGCGCCAGGCATGGTTGGCGCGCGGATCGCCGGAAAAGGGCGTACCCATCGTTATAACGCCGCCAACCTTGGACCGCGCGAGCTTGGCATATTCGCGCGCATAAAGGCCGCCCAGGCTCCAGCCGACCAAAGTCACCGGCTTGCCACTTGTCCGGCGGATCGCATCGACGCGGGCGTCGATCTTCTCCAGCGTATCGGCGCGTGGCCCGAAATTGCGCCCCATGTCCCAGCCATGCGCCTGATAGCCCGCCGCGTTGAGGATCGCGCGCAGCGGCTCCATCCGATGTTCCGACGCCATCAGGCCGGGCACCAGCAGGACGTGTCGCCCGTCGCCGCGAATCGCGCGGCTCAGTTGTTCGGCCTGGGCCCTGGTGCGGCTGATGTCGAACGGCACCGACGCATTGCCCAGCAGATGCGACAGCGACGGGCGCGCGGATGCGCGCGGACCGCTGGCAAGGCGGCCCTTCCAGAAGCTGGCAATGGCATCGGCATAGGGTGGCACGAGAGATGTTGTCCTGAACCGGGCGGAAAAGGTGACATTCTCGTGACAAACGCAGGGTGCGTCCATGGGTTTCATCGCAAGCGATGAACGGTATGTCTCAGGAAAAGCGGATCAGGGGGCGAGGGGAGACGTCTGGGCGACACTGGCGCCCTCGGTCGTGCGCAGCTGGCGCGGCTCCAATATCGCCGCCGTCTCGATCAGGTCGAGCGCCCGGCGCGCCTCCAGATAGCGGCGGGCATATTGCATCCAGCGATCGGCCGCAGCGCGATCGGGCATGCGCTCCACCTCGGCCAGCGCCGCGCCGACCCGGCTGGCGTCGATATAGCGCAGCGCCCGCTGCATCGCCATTTGCGGCCGCGGCGAGGGGGTGGAGGATTTGCGGATGATGATCAGTTCGCGCGCCTCATGCTCGAAACTGTCCCACCAGCTGGCATCGGCCGGCGGCGACGTGACGCGGTCGGCGACATCGACCAGGCCGGCGCGCAGGTCGGCCAGCGTCACCGGCTCGCGCGCGGCATTGATGATGGTGGCGACGGCGCGGGGCTGGGCCTGGCCGAAACGCAGCCGCAGCTGCCCCTCGACATAGCCGAGCGGGGCGCCGGTATCGAGTGCGCGGCGCGCGGCAAAGGCGACCAGCAGCCCTTCGGCGCGCGCGGCATTGCCCGACGCGGCCTGCGCCTCGACAGTGATGCGGTTGAGCCGCTCCTCCAGCTGGATCACGCGGGCGTCGAGCATCTGCGCGGCATCCGCCGTCAGCGGACGGCCCGACGGGATGGTATTGCTGCCCAGCAGTGGCGCGGGCAGGGCGGGCGTCGCCGCCTCATCCTTGCCCCAGCGCTGCTCGATCTGCGGCATTGCCCAGATGGTGACGCCGATGCCGATCAGAAACGCGAACAGCAGCAGCACGGGCGTCAGCCAGGATGTGCGTCGGCGCGCGGGCGGCGGCGTTTCCTGCTGAATTTCCACACTCTCCTGCTCGTTCATCAAGTCTCTCTCGTTTGCGACCGCGGTTTCATTCGCACAATCGACGGGCGAGGGCCAGTACCGCCGCATCATTGGGCGCATCGGCGGCCTGCGCGCTGCCCCATCCGCTGCCGCAGGCGGCAAGCGCCGCCGGGCTTATCGCCACGACGTCGCACGTCGCGCGTTGATTTTCGGCTAATATCTCCGCCAGCCGGGCGCCGGCCGCCGCAGAATGGACCAGCAGCACGCCGCCGCTCAGGTTCAGCGGATCGCAGGGCAGGGGCATCATCCGATAGACCGGGGCGCGCGTCACCCGCAGCGGCCCCGCGTCCATCGGCGCCGCCGTCTCGCCCGACAGATGCAACACGGCCCGGTGCCCGTCGGCCGCGATCCGCGCGGCGATCGCGCTGGCATCGCCATCCCCCGCGACCGGATCGGCAAATCCCGCCGCCCGCAGCGCCTCGGCCGTCGCTGCGCCCACGGCATAGGTCGGCAAGGCACGATAGGCCTGCAGCGCGACCCCGCCGAATCGCACCGTCTGCGCGCTCGTCACCAGCAGGGCGTCGAAATCCCCGGCGGGTGGCGGCGTCCAGGCCAGCGCCTCGGCCGCGAACAGCGGGCACAGCCGCACCGCCAGCCCCATGGCCATCGCCTTGTCCGCCGTCCTGCCGGCGCCGGGCGCGGGCCGCAGGATGATGAGCGGTCTCACCCCTCGAACAGGCTGCGCAGCGCTGGGCTTGCCCGCTCCAGCAGGCCCCGGCCGATCGCCTCGGCCGCGTCGAAATCGCCGCGCGCCAGCCGTGCCTCGTCCCGCACCGTCTCGTCCCCTTCCGGGCTGATGATCTCGGCGCGCAGGTGGATCTGTCCGCCCTCCAGCAGCGCCAGCGCGGCGATCGGCGAATGGCATGTGCCGCCCAGGCCCCGCAGCACCGCGCGCTCGGCCATCACGCAATCGAATGTGTCGCGATGGTTGATCGCCGCCAGCCAGCCCCGCATGGCGTCATTGTCGGCCAGCGTCTCGATGCCGACCGCCCCCTGCGACGGCGCCGGCAACATGGTGTCGACCTCGACCGTGGCGCCAATGTCCGCTTGGCCCAGCCGGTCGAGCCCGGCGGCGGCGAGCAAAGTCGCATGGGCCTCGCCGGCTTCCAGCTTGGCCAGTCGCGTTGCGACATTGCCGCGGAACAGGATGATCTGCGCATCGGGGCGCAGTCGCTTCACCTGCGCGGCGCGGCGCGGCGAACTGGTGCCGACGATCGGCTGCGGCGGCAGCGCGGCAAAATTTTCCGCGCCGACCAGCCGGTCGCGCACATCGGCGCGCGGCAGCATCGCGGCAATGCGGATCGCATCGGGTCGGATCGTCTCGACATCCTTCATGCTGTGGACGGCGCAGTCGATCTCGCCCTCCGCCAGCGCCCGGTCCAGTTCCTTGGTCCATAGCGCTTTTCCGCCGATTTCCGCCAGCGCCCGGTCCTGGATCCGGTCGCCGCTGGTCTGGACGATGACGGTGGTGATGGCGTCCTGATCCCAGCCATGGGCGTCGCGCAGCGCCTGCACGGTCATATGGGCCTGGGCCAGCGCAAGCGGCGATCCCCTGGTGCCAAGGCGCAACGGTCGTTCGGGTCTTTTCATAAGCGGCTTGCTCTAATGGCCACGGGCACTAGATGGAAGCGGCAATGACCATCATCCTCGGCCTGGAATCAAGCTGCGACGAAACCGCGGCGGCGCTGGTGACGGCCGACGGGCAGATATTGGCCCATCGTCTCGCCACGCAGGAAGACGCGCACCGTCCCTATGGCGGCGTCGTGCCCGAAATCGCGGCCCGCGCCCATGTCGAGGCTTTGGCCCCGCTGGTCGAGGCAGCACTGGCCGACGCAAAGATGACTTTGGCCGATGTCGATGTCATCGCCGCCACCGCCGGCCCCGGCCTGATCGGCGGCGTGATGGTCGGCCTTGTCACCGGCAAGGCGCTCGCCCATGCCAGCGGCAAGCCGCTGGTCGCGGTCAATCATCTGGAGGGGCATGCGCTCTCGCCGCGCCTCGCCGACCAGAATCTGCAATTCCCCTATCTGCTGCTGCTGGTGTCGGGCGGCCATTGCCAGCTGCTCAGGGTCGAGGGCGTCGGCCAGTATCGCCGCCTTGCCACCACGATCGACGATGCCGCGGGGGAAGCCTTCGACAAGACTGCCAAGCTGCTCGGCCTCGGCTTCCCCGGCGGCCCGGCGGTGGAAAAGGCGGCGGCGCAGGGCAATCCGCGCGCCGTGCCGCTGCCGCGCCCGCTGGTCGGCACCGACGAACCCCATTTCTCCTTCGCTGGCCTCAAGAGCGCGGTGATGCGCGCTGCCCAGTCGGGCCAATATGCGGTCGAGGATATCGCTGCCAGTTTCCAGCAGGCGGTGATCGACTGCCTGCTCGACCGCACTCGCCGTGCGCTCGCCGCGAGTGAAGGCGTGACCGCGCTGGTCGTCGCCGGCGGCGTCGCCGCCAACCAGTCGGTGCGCGGCGCGCTCACTGCGCTGGCCGGGGACCATGGCCTGCCCTTCGTCGCGCCGCCCTTGTGGCTCTGCACCGACAATGCGGCGATGATCGCCTGGGCCGGCGCGGAGCGCTATGCGGCCGGCATGACCGACGATCTGACCATCCCCGCCCGGCCGCGCTGGCCGCTCGATCCGACGGCGGAAAAGGCGCGTGGAGCAGGAGTGAAGGCATGAAGGCGGGAGTCATCGGAGCAGGCGCCTGGGGCACCGCGCTGGCGCAGTTGCTGGCCGCCGACGGGCAGGATGTGCGCCTCTGGGCGCTGGAAGCCGATGTGGTCGATGCGATCAACGGCGCCCATGAAAATCCGCTCTATCTGCCCGGCCTGCCGCTTTCGCCCTCGATCCGCGCGACCGGCGCGATGGCGGACCTGGCCGATCGCGACCTGATCCTGGTGGTCAGCCCGGCCCAGCATCTGCGCAGCGTCGTCGCGCAGGCGCCAGCCGGCGTGCCTTTGGTCCTCTGTTCCAAGGGGATAGAGGCGGGCACCGGCCTGTTGATGTCGGAAGTCGCGGCGCAGGCGCAGCCAAGCTCGCCGATCGCTGTCCTCTCCGGCCCGACCTTCGCCCATGAAGTGGCAAAGGGCCTGCCGACCGCCGTCACCTTCGCCTGCGCCGACCAGGCGCTGGCCGAAAAGCTGGCGGCGCGCATCGCCCGCCCGACTTTCCGCCCCTATCTGTCGGATGATGTCGTCGGCGCGGAAATCGGCGGCGCGGTCAAGAATGTGCTCGCCATCGCCTGCGGTGTGTCGGAAGGCGCCGGTCTCGGCCTCAATGCGCGCGCCTCGCTTATCAGCCGGGGCTTTGCCGAAATGACCCGTTTCGGCCTGGCACGCGGCGCCCGCGCCGAAACGCTGGGCGGCCTGTCCGGGCTGGGCGACCTCGTCCTCACCTGTTCCTCCACCAATTCGCGCAACTTCTCACTCGGCAAGGGGCTGGGCGAGGGGCAGGCCGCCGCCGACCTCCTCTCCAACCGTCGCACCGTGGCCGAAGGCGCGCATACCGCGCCGGTGCTGCGCGATGCAGCCCGCGCGGCCGGCGTCGAAATGCCGGTGGCGGAAGCCGTCTGTGCCCTGCTCGGCGACGCCGCACCATTGGCACAGGTCATCGACGCGCTGCTGGCGCGTCCGCTGCGGCCTGAATAAGCATCGCCGCGACACAATAGATCGCCTATAGACATGAGCATGACAATCGAGGGGGACCAGGGTCCTGTGACCGCGCAGGCGACCCCTGCCGAACAGAAGGATGATATCGCCGCCCTGGCCAAGGGCGGACGCACCAACGTCTTCGGCTTCCTGCTGCGCCTGGCTGCGCGCCTGCCTTTCCTGTTCATCGCCGGCCGCTGGTATGGCGCCGATGCGCTGGGGCGCTTCGCCTATGCCGTGCTGGTGGTGGAATTCGTCGCCCAGATCGCGACGCTGGGTCTCAAGCGCGGTCTTGCCGGCGCGCTCGCCCAGACCGAACGGCCGCACAGCCATGTCGTGACCGACGCGATGGTGGTGACGCTGATCGCGTCGCTGCTGGGGGCCGGCCTGTTGATCGCCTTCCCCCAGGCGATGTTCCCCAACAGCGGCATCAACGGACTCGACCGGCTGCTGGCGCTGATCGTCATCGCCGTTGCCACCTCCGACGTTGCGCTCGCCGCCTGCGCCTATCGCTTCGACATCGGCGCGACGGTCCGCGCGCGCTCGATCATTGAACCCTGGGCGATCAGCATCGGCGCCTTCGGTTTCGCTTATTATTCGCTGCGCGACGGCCTGATCCTCTCCTATGTCGTGTCGATGGTCGCGGCGATGATCGCCTCGATCATCCCGATGTGGCGCCATTATGGCCGGCCGCATGGCTGGCGTCCCGATGCCGGGCGGCTCTGGCGCCTTGCCCGTCGCAACCTGCCGCTCGCCGCGGCGGACGGTGTCGAATGGGGCTCGCGCCGGCTCGACATGGCGATCCTGGGCCTGTTCGTCAGCCCGGCGATCGTCGGCATCTATTATGTCGCGCAGCAGGTCGCCTCGCTGCCGCAGAAACTCAAGACCAGCTTCGACCCGATCCTGGGGCCGGTCATCACCCGCAACCTGGCCGAAGGCAATCTGGCGGCGATCGCGCGCCAGGTCAGCCAGGTCGGCTTCTGGATCATCGCCGCGCAGGCCGGCATCGCCCTTGCGCTCGGCATTCCGGGTGAGGCCGTCATGGGCCTTGTCGGTCCGCATTTCGTCGGCGGCACCGGCGCGCTGGCCTTCCTGTTGCTGGCCGAAGTGGTGGCCGCAACCGCCGTGGTCAGCGAATCCGCGCTGGTCTATATTGCCCGCCACCGCAACCTGATGATCTCGCTCAGCATGATCGCGTTGCAGGCGGCGCTCAGCTTCGGCCTGATCCTGCTCGGCAAGCGATTCGGCCTCACGCCGCAGGAACTGGCCGCCGCGCCGGCTCTGGGCCTGTGCATCGCGCTCGGCGCTGGCGCCTTCGTCAAGGCGCGGCTGCTCTCCAGCCTGCTCCACGCCCGCGTCAATGCCTGGCGCTGGCCCCTGCTCAGCGCCTCGGGCGTCGCCTGCATCGTTGGCGCGGCCTTTGTCGCCCTGCCGGCGCGCTTCGAATGGGTCGAGCTGGCGGTCGGCGTCTGGGCGATCCTGGGCGCCTATGGCTTCGTCATCTGGCGCTGGGGCTTCGGACCTGACGACCGCGCCCTGTTCCGCAAGCAGAAGGCCCCGGCCTGATCCACCCCATAAAAAAGCCCGCCTCTCGACCGGAGAGGCGGGCTTTTTTGTCAGTGTCTGTCGCGATCAGGCGAACAGCTTGGCGCGGATCAGGTTCAGATCTTCCTCGGGACGCGCACCCCAGTGCGAAATGACTTCGGCGGCCGCCGAAGCGCCCAATGCCAGGCAATCCTCGACGCTGCGCTCTTCCAGATGCGCGGCCAGATAACCGGCGGCGAACAGGTCGCCTGCACCGGTGGTGTCGATGATCTGGCTGACGGGCGCAGCCGGCGCCTCGTGACGCACGCCATCGACGATGGCGACCGCGCCCTTTTCGCTGCGGGTCGACACCAGCACCGGCACCTTGTCGGCGAAGCGGGCCAGCGCCTTGTCGAAATCATCGACCTGCGCCAGCGACTGGATCTCGCCCTCGTTCGAGAAGAGGATGTCGATCAGCCCCTGTTCGATCAGGTCGATGAAGTCGGCGCGATGGCGGTCGATCACGAAATTGTCGGACAGGGTGAAGGCGACCTTGCGGCCGGCTTTGCGGGCGGCGTCGATCGCGGCGCGCATCGCGGCGCGCGGCTGCTCGGGATCCCACAGATAGCCTTCCAGATACAGGATGCGGGCCGACTGGATCAGTTCCAGATCCAGCGCTGCTTCGGGCAGGAACTGCGAAGCGCCCAGGAAGGTGTTCATGGTGCGCTGCGCGTCCGGCGTCACCAGGATCAGGCAGCGGGCGGTCGGGATGTCGCCCTGCATCACCGGCGTGTCGAACTTGATGCCCAGCGCGCGCACGTCATGGGCGAAGACCGCGCCCAACTGATCGTCATTGACCTGGCCGATGAAGCCGCACTTGGCGCCCAGCGCGGCGAGGCCGGCCAGCGTGTTGGCGGCCGAACCGCCGCTGATTTCCTTGGCCTGGGGCATGTCGGCATAAAGGGTCTCGGCCATTTCGGCGTCGATCAGCTGCATGCCGCCCTTGGTCAGCGCATGCTGCGCCAGGAAGGCGTCGTCGCTCCGGGCCAGAACGTCGACAATGGCATTGCCGATCGCGACAACGTCAAGCGTGGGGGAAGAAGTCACGCGGGCTCCTGTGAAAGATGATGGGAAAATAGCGGTAAATTGGGCCGTCTCTACCGGTCCGGGGGCGCTGGCGCAACGCTGCTGATTGACGGAGCCGCCGGGGCGCAGGATATCGGGCCATGATCATCACCGCGGCGCTGCGCGCCTTCCCCCTGATCTTCCACGCCGCGGCGCGCCGGCTGTTGGCGAAGACGCTGGCGCTGACCCTGTTGCTCTTCGTCCTGCTGGGCGTCGGACTATGGGCGGCCTTTCACGCCACGCGCCTGCATTTCGGCTGGGGCGAGGGCGACGGTTGGGGCGGCATGGCGGAGGCGGCGGCGACGGGTCTTGCCCTCATTGCGGCAAGCTGGCTGCTGTTCCGCACCATCGCCATGCTGGTCATGGGCTTGTTCGCCGACGATGTGATCGAGGCGGTGGAGCGCGATACTTATCCACAGGCTGTGGGCCGGCCGGTGGGCTATGCGCGCAGCCTTCATTATGCGCTGCGCTCGGTCGGCCGAACGCTCGGCTGGAACCTGGTGGCGCTCCCGGGCTATGTGCTGCTGCTGGTCACGGGGGTCGGCACGATCGGGCTGTTCCTGGCGGTGAATGCCTATCTGCTCGGCCGCGACCTTGCCGACATGGTCGAGCCGCGCCATCCCGGCCTGCCGCCGATCGGCCGTGGCAACCGATGGCTCATGGGCCTCGTTTCGGCGCTTCTCTTCCTCATTCCCCTGGTCAACCTGCTTGCGCCGATCTGGAGCGCGGCTATGGCGGTCCACATGTTGCTAGGGTCCAAGAGGAAGCCGGTCTGATGTCGCCCCGTTTCGCGCTCGCCGCGCTCCTGTCGCTGCCGCTCGCGGCCTGTGGCGGCGTCGTCCCGCCCGCCACCAGCTACACCCCGCCGCCCGCCGGTCCGCCGGCCAGCGCCTTCACCAAGACCGGGCCGCTGATGGGCATGGACGCCAAGCGCCTGACCCAGATGTTCGGCACGCCGCGCCTCGACATTCGCGAAACGACCGTGCGCAAGCTGCAATTCGCCAATGGTCGCTGCGTGCTCGACGCCTATCTCTATTCGCCCGGCAAGGGGAAGGAGCCGGTGGTGACCCATGTCGATGCCCGCACGCCCGCCGGCACAGACGTCGACCACGCTTCCTGCGCCGCTACGCTCCAGCAGCGCTGAGCAATTGGCCTAGCGCCCATTCGGCCGCTTCCGCCACCACCGGATCGGGATCGGAGGTCAGCGGCCGCAGCCGGTCGACCAGCCCCAGGTCGCCGCTATTGCCTGCCGCGATCGCCGCATTGCGCACCATCCGGTCGCGCCCGATCCGCTTGATCGGCGACCCGGAAAAAATTTCGCGAAAACCCGCATCGTCCAGGTCGAGTAGGTCGCCCAGCGCCGGCGCGGCCAGCTCCGCCCGGCCGATGAAGGCGCGGTTGGCCGCTGCCCCCTGCGCAAACTTGTTCCAGGGGCAGGCCGCCAGGCAATCGTCGCAGCCATAGATACGGTTGCCCATCCGTGCCCGGAACTCTTCCGGGATCGGTCCCTTATGCTCGATCGTCAGGTATGAGATGCAGCGCCGCGCATCGACAATATAGGGCGCGGGAAAGGCATCGGTCGGGCAGGATGACAGACAGGCCGTGCAACTGCCGCAATGGTCCACTTCCGGCGCATCAGGCTCCAGCGCGATCTCGGTATAGATGGCGCCCAGGAACAGCCAGCTGCCATGCTGACGGCTCACCAGATTGCTGTGCTTGCCCTGCCAGCCCAGCCCCGCGCCCTGCGCCAGCGGCTTTTCCATCACGGGTGCGGTATCGACGAACACTTTCAGCGCGGTCGGCTGCTGATCAACCAGCCAGCGGGCCAACGCCTTCAGCGCCTTCTTCACCACATCATGATAGTCGCGACCCTGCGCATAGACCGAAATGCGGCCCCGATCGCCGACCTCGGCCAGCGCCAGCGGATCGCGGCCGGGGGCATAGCTCATCCCCAGCATGATGACGCTGCGCGCCTGCGGCCACAGGCCTGTGGGCGATCCGCGCTGCTCGGCCCGCTCCTCCATCCACAGCATGTCGCCATGATGGCCGGCCTCCAGCCATTGGCGCAGCCGCTCGGCCGTGCGCGGCGCGGCGTCGGCGCGCGCGATCGCGCAGGCGGCAAAGCCCAGCTGCGCGGCCTGCGCTTTCAGGCGCTGCTCCAATGTTTCGTTTTGCACTGGCATGGTCCGGGATTATCAGGGGCGGATGATCGGTGACACTCCGGCTCCTGCCGCCCCCTATGCCGTCGAAGGCCATGCCCTTGTCAAGGCGTTCGGCGATTTTCGCGCGGTGGATGGCGTCGACATCGCCGTGCCCGCCGGCACCATCTATGGCATTTTGGGGCCGAACGGCGCGGGCAAGACGACCTTGCTGCGCACCCTGCTCGGCATCATCGACCCTGACGAGGGCCACCGCACCCTGCTGGGCGATGGCGCGCCGCTGCGCATGGCCAAGCAGGTCGGCTATCTGCCCGAGGAGCGCGGCCTCTACCCGTCGATGAAGGCCTATGAGGCGATTGCCTTCATGGGCGCATTGCGCGGCCTGCCGCTCCATGTCGGGCGCGAACGGGCGCGCGCCATGCTCCAGGACTATGGCATGGGCGCCTCGGTCGAAAAGCCGATCCGCCAGCTCTCCAAGGGCATGGCCCAGACCGTGCAGCTATTCGGCACGATCGTCCATGAACCGCGTCTCATCGTCCTCGACGAGCCCTTCTCCGGCCTCGACGCGATGAATCAGGAAAAGCTGGAGGCGCTGATCCGCGATCAGGCGCGCAAGGGCGTCACCATCCTCTTTTCCACCCATGTCATCGCCCATGCCGAACGATTGTGCGAACGCATCGCCATCGTCGCGGGCGGCCGCATCCGGTTCGAAGGATCGGTCAGCGACGCCCGCGACCGCCTGCCGCCCCAGGTGACATTGCGCACACGGCTGAGCGACGGTGCCTGGCGCCGCGCCTTGCCGACCGACACGCTGGCGCAGGATGGCGCCTGGCATTTCGCGCTGCCCGATGATGGCATCGAACCGCTGCTGCGCGCCCTGCTCGACGGTCAGGCCGGCATTGAAAGCCTGTCGATCGAACGGCCGGGCCTGCATGACGCATTCGTCGCGATCGCGGGGGAGGCCGCCGCCCGACAGATGCGCGATGACGCCACGCAGGAGGCCGGGGCATGAAGGAATTGCTGCGCGCCGCCAGTGTCATCGCCCGGCGGGATTTCACCGCCGTCGTCCTGTCGCGCACCTTCATCCTGTTCCTGATCGGGCCGCTGGTGCCGATCATCATCGGCATGGTCTTTGCCGGTTTCACCCAGAAGATTTCCAGCACCGACCTGCGCCCGGTCGTGGGCATCGCCATGGCGCCGGCCGATGTCGGCGCGCTCGAACGGGCGCATGCGCGCCTGACCGAACGCATGGGGCCACAGGCGCTGCCGCGACTGCACGCCGTGCCGCTCGGCACCCCGCCGCGCACCCAGCTGGCCCGGCCCGATTCCGACGTCGTCGCCATCCTGTCGGGCACGGTCTCCCGCCCGGTCCTGACCGGCAAGCCGGAGGATCTGGACCGGTTGCAGGGCGATCTCAGCCTGATCGCCAGCGCGGCGCAGGCCGAAAAGGTGCTGCACATGGTCAAGGTCGAGCGGCAGGAAGTGGCGACCAGTCTCGGTGCCCAATCTCAGGCCCGTCTGCTGATCGGCCGCACCGGCCAGATCGTCATCTTCTTCCTCACCATCTTGCTGGCGGGCATGATCCTGTCCAATCTGGTCGAGGAAAAGACGAACAAGATCATAGAGATATTGGCTGCCGCCGTGCCGGTGGACGCGATCTTCCTCGGCAAGCTTATCGCCATGCTGGGGATGAGCTTCGTCGGCATCGCCTTCTGGGGCGCCACCGCCTTCACCATCTTCATGGCGTTGAAGGCGCCCGGCACGGTCTTGCCCGATCCGGCGGTGGGCTGGCCCGCCTTCATCGCACTCGGCATCCTCTATTTCGCCATGGCCTATACTTTGCTCGGCTCGCTGTTCCTGGGGATCGGCGCGCAGGCGGCGACCGTGCGCGAGGTGCAGACGCTCAACATGCCGATCACCATGGGCCAGATGATGATCTTCTTCTTCGTCTCCTACACGGTCGACCATATGGGATCGCCGCTCGAAGTGGCGTCGGTGGTCTTTCCCTTCTCCTCGCCCTTCGCGATGATCGCGCGGGCGGCGCAGGATGCGGCGCTTTGGCCGCATCTGGTGGCGATCCTGTGGCAGGGCGTCTGGGTCGCCCTCATCATCCGCATCGGCGTACTGCTGTTCCGCCGCCATGTGCTCAAATCCGGCGGCCGCTGGTGGAAGCAGTTGTTCAGGAGCTCGACAGGCTGAACAGGCTAGGGAGGGATAATGAACCGGCGGCATTTTCTCTATGGCGTCGCAACCGGCGCCTCTGCACTGGCCCTGTGGCAATTCCGCCCCGACGCGGCGGAGGCCGCCTATCCCTATCGCCTGACCGACGCGCAATGGCGCAGCAGGCTCAGCCCCTGGGCCTATAAGGTGCTGCGCCAGGGCGCGACCGAATTTCCCGACAGCAGCCCGCTCAACCGGGAACATCGCGCCGGCACCTTCACCTGCGCCGGCTGCGCGCAAAATCTGTTCAGTTCCAAGACCAAGTTCGACAGTGGCACCGGCTGGCCCAGCTTCTATGCGCCCTTGCCCCGCGCCATCGGCACCTCGCGCGACTTCAGCCTGGGCGTGCCCCGGACCGAAGTCCATTGCGCCCGTTGTGGCGGCCATCTCGGCCATGTGTTCGACGATGGACCCAAGCCCACGGGCCTGCGCTACTGCATGAACGGCGTGGCGCTGGCCTTCAGTCCCGCCTGACCTTGTAGATGCGCAGCGGCCCCTTGGTCGGCAGTGGCTGCAGCCAGTCGGGCACATTGCTCCGCATCAGGTGCGCCGACAGGCTCTGGGGATGCTCCTTGGCATAGAGCGCATATTCTGTCAGGCCCGCGCAGGTCACGACATAGTCGGCGCCATGCCCGCCATTGACCGACCGGATCACCGCGCGCGCCGTGTCGGGCGTCGCCATGAACCCTTCGATCACTGCGGTGATGCCAGCGGCGTTGCGGTGATGGGCAGTGCCGATCACGCGGTGCGGCGTCTGCACCAATATGTCGGGGCCAAGGTCCAGCGGCGCGAACAGGGTGGACGGGGGCAGGGTGTGCAGCGGCGCCAGCGTGGCAGCGGCCCGGCAATTGACGGCGCTGGTCTTGGCCGACGGGGCTTCGGGGATCAGGGCAATCCATAGCGCGCAGATTCCGGCCGGGGTCAGCAGGATCAGCGCCACCGATCCCAGGACGCGCACCAGCGCCTGCGACGACGCCTGTACCTTGCGGAACAGGGCGATCAGCAACCAGGCGACACCGGGCAGGGCATAGACATGGGCGACCGACACGGCGCGCATCACCAGCAGCGACACCGCCATCGCCCCCAGCAGCAACAGGGTCAACGCCAGCCAGCGCATGCGCGCATCGCGGTTTACGGTTTGCCGCGCGGCGACCATTGCGCCGGCCAGCCCAACCAGTGCGGGCAACAGGATCACGCCGCGCAGCGACAGGCTCTGCACCCAGATCGGCCGGCCCTCCATCACCTGCAAATACCAATATTTATAGGCCAGCGGCCCGAGCGCCTGGAACGGATCGCCTGACAGGCAGGGACCACCGATCGCCAGCAGGATCGCAATGGCGGCCCCGCCGCCGATCGCGGCGATCAGGAAGCGCCGGGACATGCTGGCCGTGCCGATCAGCTTGCCGGCCAGCGGCACCAGCACCGCCATTGCCACCAGCGGCCAGACATAGGCGGCCGACAGCGCGTCGCATTGGTCATGCAGCAAGGCCGCCTTTCCGCGCAGCAAGGCCAGCAGCGCAAGCGCCGCCCCGCCCAGCGTCGCCGCAAAGGCCATGAAGCGCGGCGCTTCCCGGCCATCAAGCCATTGGCGCAGCGCAAACAGTCCGGCGAACAGCGCGACATAGGGCAGGGCTTCACTCGAAATCTGCAACCAGACTGCCAGCGCCAGCGCGCTCGTCACGCCGCCACGCACCCGGCTGCTATCCAGTGCGCCGGCCAGCGCGATCGTCGCCATCCAGATCTGCCAGCCATGATGGTCGATCCGCAGCGGCGTGAATTGCACCAGGATCGACGGTGCCGTCAGCAGCAAGGCCACGGTCATCAGGGCCAGAACAGGATCGCCAAGCCGCCGGGCCGCCAGATGCACGGTACCGGCCAACCCGCCCAGCAACAGCAGCGGCACGGTGATGCAGGCGACCAGTTCTGGGGTCGCAGGCCCCAGCAGTAGCCGTGCCAGCAGGATCAGCCCTGCCACCGGCATGTCGACGATGCGCGACCAGTGCATCGGTCCGCCCAGTGGCGGGTTCACCCGATGCTGGCTGACATCCCAGAAGTTCTGTCCGCCGATCCAGTCACGCACCTGCGCCAGCCGCATGGCATCATCGGGATCGCGAAAGCCCAGCGCGGCGAAATCGCCATGGAACAGCCACAGCATGACCGCGCTGCACGCCAGCCAGGCGAGCAGTATCAGCCAGCGGCCATGATGCTCAGCTGCGCGCGAAAATGCCATATTTGCGGATCGCATAGACGCTCAGGAAACTGGCCGGCACCGATATCAGCTTGGCGATCGCCGGGGCAATGCCGACGGCGCTCAGCCCGCCAACCATGGCCATGGTGATCCCCATGCCGACCAGCGCACTGGCCACGAAGCCGAACCGCTGGGCATGACTGGGGCCGGTGCCCGTATCGAACACGAAGCGGATGCTGATCACCCAATGCACGACCAGGCCGAAGGCATAGCCCCCGAACGCGGCAAGAGTCGGCGTCGCACCGGCCCGGCTCAGCATCAGGAAGGTCGCCATATCGCTCGACAGCGCGCAGATGCTGGCCAGCAGATAGCGGGCGAACATGAAGCGCGCGGCGATGCTGCCCAGCCGGGCGGTCAGGGCGCGCAACGGCTCGCCCATCGTCTCATGCGGCCTTCAGGCGGGAAGGCACCAGTCGTTCGCTGGCAAGGGCGGCGCGCTGTCCTTCGACATCCTGCCCTTCCTCACCCGATTCATGATATTCGGCGTCCTCGTTGACGCCCCAGACGTCATAGACGTGGGTGCCGGCCTCGATGTTGCGCACTGTCAACATCGCCGTCATCATCGCATGATCCTGGTTGTTATAGCGGTGCATGCCGTTGCGGCCGACCAGATGGAGCGTCGGGGCGACGGCTTCCAGTTCGGTGCGCATCGCCAGCACATGGTCGGCATAGGCATCGTCATAGACCGGATAGGCCTTTTCCTGCCGCACCACCGCGCCGCCGACGACATCGTCGGGATTGCATAGGCCCAATATGGCCATTTCCTTCTTGGCCAGGTCGATCAGGTCGGCATCGGCCGACGCCCACAGCCCATCGCCCTCGAAGCAGAAATATTCCAGGCCCACACAGGCGACCGATTCATCGGGCACCATTTCGGGCGACCAGCTGCGGAAATTCTGGATGCGGCCGACCTGCACCTTGCTGTCGTGGATATAGATCCAGTTGTCGGGGAACAGGTCCTCCGACTTGATCATCAGCGCCACGGTCAGGAAATCGCGATATTTGAGCTCCATCGCCTCGGGCAGGGTTTCGGGCAGCGGATGGATGCGCGCGGCCAGCTCACGCATCGGCGCGGACGAAATCACATGGGCGGCGTTGATGATGACATCGCCATCCGGGCCGTCCGCCACCACGCGCCAGCGCTCCGTGCCCTGATCCTGCGCCAGCTGCTTCAGGCTGTGCGCCATCAAGATCTGGTTGCCGCCCTCGATTACCCGATCGCGCGCGGCTTCCCACATCATGCCGGGGCCAAGGCGCGGATAGCGGAAGGTTTCGAGCAACGTCTTGGTCGCCATGCCGTCATTGGGCTTCTTGTTGAGGCCGAGGCTCCGCTTCAGCCCATCGACCACCGCACCCCACAGCGACAGGCCCTTGATCCGCTGCGCCGCCCAGTCGGCCGACATTTCGTCGCACGGCATGCCCCAGACCTTCTCGGTATAGGTCTTGAAGAAGATCGAGAAGAGCTTGTGGCCGAACGCGTTGACGGTCCAGTCCTGGAAGGAGCGGACATTGCGGTTGGGGAACAGCTTGGCCTTGGCGAAGCTCGCCATGCACAGGGTCGAGCGCCACACACCCAGATTCCACAGCGCCTCGAACGCGCGCAGGGGATAGGAGTAGAATTTTCCCTCATAATAGATGCGGCTCATGCGCGGGCGCTGGATGAAATCGTCCGGCAGGATCTCGTTCCACAGGTCCACCACTTCCTTCGACTTGGAAAAGAAGCGGTGGCCGCCAATATCGAATCGATAGCCATCCAGCTCGACCGTGCGGCTGATGCCGCCGACATAGACCGGGTCTTTCTCGATGACGGTGACGGAAAAGCCTTTTTTCGTCAGCAGATAGGCGGCGGTGAGGCCGGCCGGGCCTGCCCCGATGATGGCGACGTCCACACTCTGGTCGACACGCGACATGCTCTATATCCCCTGGATGGTCCTTCGTGTCTCGCTGAGTGAAGGAAATCCTCTAAGGAGTGGTTAATCGCCGGTAAGCATGAAGTGGTTGCCGACAGGACAAAGGGCCGCCCCGCATGTGCGGAACGGCCCCCTGCAGTCCCAGTGACGGGGAGGGCTTCCCTTGCGGGATGGGTAAAGATCAGCCTTGGCGCTGGGCCAGCGCGTTGAGGTCGCTGCGTGCGCCGTCCAGCGCGCTGCCCACACAGTCGCGATAGTCGGGCGTCGCCGGCAGGATCGACCCGTTGACCCAGCCGCACACCTGCTTGGCGGCGCGGCTGATGCGATAATCGGCGCGGCGCAGGCCATTGTTGCTGGCCAGGTTCAGGTCGGCCACCGATACGGCGATGGTGCGGGTGGTGAGGCCGGTGGTGCCGTCAACGACGACTTCGTTGCTGCTGTTGCCGGCGATAGCCATGCCAGGCAGCGCAAGGGCCAGGGTGGCGGCCATCGCCACCAGCGTCTTCTTGGTCATCCTATTCTCCTGTCGAACATGCTTTTTCTTATGTCGTGCCCAACGCCTGACGTGGGTGCGGGGTCGTCATCCTAAATAGGATTGCCCGGTGACATTGAAAAGAGGCCAATTGCCAAAAAATGGCAGTTTTCTGCGATTTTGCGGGTGCGAACAGGATCGTTTCGCACCCGCATAAACCTGATCGAGATATTGTCCCGACGCGCCATCTAGCGCGTTGGGAAACAAACCTTAATGACGGAAGTGGCGCATGCCGGTGAAGACCATCGCCAGGCCCGCTTCGTCTGCTGCGGCAATGACTTCCTCGTCACGGATCGAGCCGCCCGGCTGGATCACCGCCGTCGCGCCGGCTTCCACTGCCGCCAGCAGGCCGTCGGCGAAGGGGAAGAAGGCGTCGGAAGCGACCGCCGAACCGATCGTGCGCGGTTCGCTCCAGCCGGCCTTCTCGGCGGCGTCCTTGGCCTTCCAGGCGGCGATGCGGGCCGATTCCAGACGGTTCATCTGACCCGCGCCGACGCCGGCGGTGCTGCCGCCCTTGGCATAGACGATCGCGTTCGACTTCACATGCTTGGCGACGGTCCAGGCGAACAGGCAGTCCTTCAGTTCCTGCTCGGTCGGCGCGCGCTTGGTCACGACCTTCAGCGCGTCCAGGTCGACCTTGCCATTGTCGCGGCTCTGGACCAGCAGGCCACCGGCGATGCTCTTGACCATCAGGCCGGGGCGGGCCGGATCGGGCAGTTCGCCGGTCAGCAGCAGGCGCAGATTCTTCTTCTTGGCGAAGATCGCCTTGGCTTCGTCATCGGCGTCGGGCGCGGCGACGACTTCGGTGAAGATGCCGCTGATCGCCTCGGCGGTCGGGCCGTCGAGCGGACGGTTGACGGCGATGATACCGCCGAATGCCGACACGCTGTCGCAGGCGAGCGCCGCTTCATAGGCTTCGATCAGCGTCTCGCCGGTGGCGACGCCGCACGGATTGGCATGCTTCACGATCACCACGGTCGGCGGGCCGTCGCGGAATTCGCTGACCAGCTCCAGCGCCGCGTCGGCGTCGTTATAATTATTGTAGCTCAGTTCCTTGCCCTGGATCTGCTTGGCCTGGGCGATGCCGTTGGCGGTCGGGCCGTTGGGCAGGTAGAGCGCGGCCGACTGGTGCGGGTTCTCGCCATAGCGCAGCGTGGTGCTGAGCTTGCTCGACAGCGACAGGCTCTCGGGGAAGGCGACGCCCTGGTCGGCAAAGGCGAACCAGTTGGCGATCATCGAATCATAGGCGGCGGTGGCGGCATAGGCCTTGGCCGCCAGCATCCGGCGGAAATCATAGCTGGTGGCGCCGCCCTTTTCGGCCATTTCGGCGATAAGGCGGGCATAGTCGGCCGGATCGGTGACGATCGCGACGCTCTCATGATTCTTTGCGGCCGAACGGACCATCGACGGGCCGCCAATGTCGATATTCTCGATGATCTCGTCGCGGTCGGCGCCCTTGGCCACGGTCGCGGCGAAGGGATAGAGGTTGACGATCACCAGGTCGATCGCGCCGATTTCATGCTCGTCCATCGACGCGACATGCTCGGGGTTGCCCCGCACCGCCAGCAGGCCGCCATGGACCTTGGGGTGCAGCGTCTTGACGCGGCCGTCCATCATTTCGGGGAAGCCGGTCAGTTCGGAAATATCCTTCACGGCCAGGCCCGCCTCGCGCAGCGCCTTGGCGGTGCCGCCGGTCGACACCAGTTCGACGCCATGCTGGCCCAGTGCCTGGCCCAGTTCGATGAGGCCGGTCTTGTCCGATACGGAAAGGAGGGCGCGCTTGATGGTGACGTCGGTGGTCATGGGGATGCTTCCTGCTGTTCGGGATGCCGCTTCAGGCTTGCCGCAGCCCTCTAGTCGCGCGCGGCGCAAAAATACAGTCCTCACGCGCAGGGAATTTCCCGATCTTGCGGGCTTTTCCCGCTACTGTATTGTGATCGCATAACAGTTGGGGGATCTGACATGCGCTATCTGCTCGCCGCCACCGCCTTGCCCTTGCTCGTTGCCTTCCCGACGCTGGCGCAAATTCCGACGCCGGAACGGGCAGTTAGCGATCCCAAAAGCCTGACCTCGCCCGTCAATCCCGACGCCCGCGCCGTGCCGCTCGCCGACATCGGCGCCTCGCGCAGCCTGTCTAGCGCGGCGTGGAGCGCCGACGGCAAACAGATTTTCGTCGCCACCAACCTCACCGGCCGCACCAATATCTGGCGCACCGACACCGCCGGCAGCTGGCCGGTGCAGCTGACCCAGTCTGACGATGCCCAGACCGGGCTCGCCGCCTCGGCCGACGGGCGCTACCTGCTGTTCCAGCAGGATGTCGGCGGCAACGAATATAGCGACATCTATCGCGTGCCGGTGGGCGGCGGCGCGGTCGAGAATCTCACCAACACGCCCGACCGGCGCGAAAGCGACCTGCTGGTGGGCCCCAGCGGCGGGCTGGTCGCACTCGTCACCAAGCTCAAGACGCAAGGCCAGTCCAATGTCGCGGTGATGGACGGCGCGGGCAGGGTGCGCGACCTGACGCGGGAGGCCGACCCGCAGTTCAGTTGGTCACCGGTCGCCTGGATCGCGGATGGCAAGGCGCTGATCGCCAACCGCATGCGGATCGATTCCAAGGTCAGCGAAATCTGGCGCATCGACGTAGCCAACGGCAAGGCGGCGAAATTGCTCGGCAAGGCCGACACCGTCTATGCCGCGACCGATGCGAGTGCGGACGGCCAATGGATCGCCGTCTCCACCGATGAGGGCAGCGGCCAGATGCATGGTGGCGTGCTTGAAGCCGCCACCGGCAAATGGCGCTGGCTCAAATCCACGCCCTGGGAACAGGTGCCGGCCAGCTTCACCCGCGACGGCAGGGCGCTCATCTTCCGTATCAACGCTGACGCGCGCAGCACTCTCTATCACTTCGATCTGGCGAGCGGCGTCGAAACCCCGCTCGCCATCCCGCCGGGCGTCAATTATCTGGTCGGCAGCGAGCCGCGCTCGCCTGACGGCGCCATGTTGATGCTCAACCATTCGGGCGCCGATTCGCCGGCCAACCTCTATCTTTATGACCTTGCGGCCGGCGCTGCGCGTCCCGCGACACAGCTTGCCATCGCCAGCCTCCATCCCGCCGCGCTGCCCAAGTCGGATGTCGTCACCTACAAGAGCTTCGATGGCACGCTCATCAGCGCGATCGTGACCATGCCGGCCAATCTCAAGCGCGACGGCAGCAACCCCGCTATCGTCCTGCCCCATGGCGGTCCCACCGGTCAGGCGCAGGATGGTTACAGCCGCTACGCCACCGCCTTCGCCAGTCGCGGCTATGTGGTGATCCAGCCCAATTTCCGCGGCTCGACCGGCTATGGCAAGGCGTTCCAGGACGGCAATGTCAAGGATCTGGGCGGCGCCGACCTCAAGGACACGGTCGCGGCCAAGCATTTCCTGGTCGACAGCGGCTATGTCGATGCCAAGCGGGTCGGCATCTTCGGCGGCAGCTATGGCGGTTTCATGACCCTGATGGCGATCGGCCGGGCGCCCGACGAGTTCGCCGCTGCCGTCCAGTGGTTCGGCATCATCAACTGGCGCACCATGTATCGCGACCAGGATGAGGAACTGAAGGCCTATCAGCGTAGCCTGCTCGGCACGCCGGAGAGCGATCCCAAGGTCTATGATGCGGCCTCGCCGCTCACCTATATCCGTGCGGCGAAGGCGCCCCTGCTTACCATCCAGGGCGAAAATGACATCCGCGTGCCGCGCGGCCAGGCGCAGGAGGTGCATGACATCCTCAAGGCGAAGGGCAATGTGGTGGAGACGATCTTCTACCCGGCCGAGGGCCATGGCTTCCAGAAGAAGGAGAACCAGCTCGACTCGCTGACCCGCACCGTCGCCTGGTTCGATACCTATCTCAGGCCGTCGCTTGTCCGATGAAAGGCTCTAGCGGCCCGGCCGCTGAAAGTGGCCGGGCCTGAGAGCGAGGTCGTTGATTGGTAGCAAACGGGCCTCGGGTCGCCCCTCTTGCATGCGCCCTTGTCCGGGCCGTTCATAGGAAAAAACGGACATCGATAGCCGGCTGAACAATAGCGCCCGCGTGATGGCCAATGCGATGCGGGTCAGCCGACCCGCTTGAACAGCCAGCCGATACTGGAGCCGCCCGGCAGTGCTTCGCTCGTGACCACCAGCTGCCTTGTCGGGTGGGGGCGGCCGTCGCCATCGACCCACAGGCTATCCTCGACGCTCAGCACGCCGGCGCCGGTCCGGAACTGCCACAGCGCGCCCAGCTCGATCCGCAGCAGCGCGCCCTGGCTGTCGGCGGTCAGGGTCGGTTCCACGCCCGGCGCCAGATGGAAGCGCAGCTGCACCGGCCGCTTGACCGGCTTCTTGCCGCGCGTCGCCGGGGTCAGCATATCCTCGCCGCGCACTTCCTTGCCGTCGCCGCTCATCATCAGCAGGCGGCGGTGGACATAGCCCATGCGGCGGACATAGCCGTCATGGCTCAGCTCCACCCTGCTGCCATTGTCCAGTTCCTGCCGGTTCAGCTCGACCTCGGTCACGCCCTTGCCTAGCGTGCCGTCGGGCATCAGCGCGGTCGAATTGCTGTCGTCCAGCACCAGCGTGCTGTGCGCCGCGGTGGAGCGCAGCGCCTGGGCCAGGTCGCGCGGGATATAGGCGCCTTCCAGCGCTGCGCCGCCACAATTGATGACCAGCCGCAGCCGTCCGTCGCTGATCTCGATCGCGCCGGTGGAGGCGCAGCCGGCGGCCGCCAGGCGCGCGACCGGCGGCGGCGCCGCATCGATCTGCACCACCGTATTGCCCGCGCTGATCCGCTGATAGCCCCAGTCGCGCGCCTGCCGCAGCGGCCGGGTCCGCACCCGGCTGGCCTGCACCAGCGCCTCGACCATGTCGGGGTCGACCGCACCCGCGCCCTGCCAGTTGCCCAGCCCCCCATCGCCATGGGTCAGGCCCAGCAAGGCCGGCACCGCGCGGCTCAGCCCGTCGATCAGGAAGCCGGGCACCTGTTCGCGCCGCACCTCATAGACCGCGACCACCATCGCCAGCAGCATCACGCCTTCCAGCTGCGCCAGCGGCGACCGGGAAATAATGCCGCCATCGGCATGGAAGGCGCTGTCGATCGCGCGCTTCAGGCCCGCTTCGCCGAACAGCTTGCGCGGATTGCCGCCGGGCATCAGCATCGACGCCGCGACGATCCCGCCCCAGGCGACCAGGCGCGGCAGGCCCGGCGCGGCTTTGTCCGCGCTCTGGTCCAGATGGCGCGCGGTGCGGGCGATGCAGTTGAGCACCAGCGACCGATAGACAAGGTCGCTCGACGACAGGATCAGCGGCGCATGGGCGGTCCAGAACAGCAAGCGCCAGGCCGCATTGTCGGCGCGCCAGGCCGGGTCGCTCGGCGTTTCGGCATGGGCCGCCAGCCATTTGCGCATCAGCGCCTCGGCCACCGGCGCGCCCTGTTCGCGCGTCGCGGCGGTCGACAGGTCGCGCAGCCAGCGGAAACTGTGCAGATAGTCGGTGAAGGCCGGGCCGACCGCCAATTTGCCGAAATCGATCGTGTCGATCGCCAGCTTCTGGCCCCGGAACAGGAAATAGCCGGCACGGATCGCCTGGCCGGCGCGCGGGTCGCCGGGCACGACATCGTCCGGCACCGCCAGCAGTTTGAGCGGATATTTGCCCTTCAGCCGCCGGCTGTGCAGCGGCGTCTTCCAGCTCAGCCGATAGAAATGATTGGCGATCCGCTCGGCCAGCGACAGGCCCTTGTCATCCGCGACGCGGATGAGCCGCTTGCCCTGTTCGATGCCGTCGTCGGCCGGTTCATGACCGGCGTCGACCGCGACAGGGGAGGACTGGCGCCGCTGGTTCGTCACCCGCCCCGCAGCGTCCTGATATTGTCGGCATAGGCGGCCGGGCCGCCACGGAAGGTCGCGGTGCCGGCCACCAGAACGTCGGCACCGGCCGCGATCGCCTTGGGCGCGGTGTTGATGTCGATGCCGCCATCGACCTGCAGGCGGATGTCGCGACCGCTCTTCTCGATCATCTTGCGGCACGCCTCGATCTTGCGCAGCTGATTCTCGATGAAGCTCTGGCCGCCGAAACCGGGATTGACGCTCATCACCAGGATCAGGTCGATATCGTCGATCAGATAGTCCAGCATCTTGGCCGGGGTGCCGGGGTTCAGCACCACGCCCGCCTTCACGCCCAGCGACTTGATATGCTGCACGGTGCGGTGGATGTGAGGGCCGGCCTCGGGATGGACGGTGATGATGTCGGCGCCGGCCTGGGCGAAGGCGTCGAGATACTGGTCCACCGGCGAGATCATCAGATGCACGTCGAACGGCTTTTTCGTGTGCGGGCGCAGCGCCTTCACCACGGCTGGACCGATGGTGATGTTGGGCACGAAATGCCCGTCCATCACGTCGATATGGATCCAGTCGCAACCGGCTTCGTCGATGGCGCGGACTTCCTCGCCCAGCCGTGCGAAATCGGCGGACAGGATGGACGGAGAGATGAGAATGGGATGGGTCATTTGACCGCTCGCATTAGCCCTCCCTTGGGGCGAGGGCAACGCATGATTTGCGCGGCGCGGCGATGAGTCGCGTCAGGGGATGAAGAAGGTCGTGGGTTCCAGTCGGACGGGCGCACCGACATCCTTCGGCAGCCATTGCTTGACCCCGTGCAGCGCCACCGTTTCGCCGTCCAGCAGCACCGGCGCGGCGATCAGCCGCATCGCGCAATCGCTGCCGTCCGGGCGGCGAATGTCGACGTCCAGGGTGAAGCCGCGCTGGTGGCGGATGGCATAGGCGCGTAGCCGCTCCATCGCCTCGCGGCTGTCATGGGCATAGAGCGACACCGACAATGGCCGGGGCACGATGCTGCCCGGCTCCAGCCCGAATATGTCATAGACGCCTTGGGTCCAGCTGATGCTGTTGTCGGCCAGATTGCAATGCCACAGGCCCAGCCCCCGGTCGGCCAGCGCCGCCTCATTCCCCGCAATATCCTGGTCCAGAACCACCGGCGCGAGATGCTCGCGCAGGTCGTAGAGTGGCCAGCTATGATGCAGGGGCAGGGGTTCGGTCGGACGCAAGACGGGCCTTTCCAGCGAAGGGCCTCACCTTAAGCCCCTCATGGTTAAGCCTTAGTTCCCGATGCGCACGATCCTTGCAACGAAAAAGCCGTCGGTGCCGCCCTGCTCCGCCAGCGTGTCGGGCAGGGTGCGCAGCCAGCCGTCGGCGGTCGGCGCCATGCCGTCGGGCAGTTCGCTTGCCGTCACCGGCTGGGCCGCAAAATCGGGCCGTGCTTCCAGGAAGCGCGCCAGCTGCGCCTCGCCCTCGGCCTGTTCCAACGAGCAGGTGGCGTAGAGGATCGTCCCGCCCGGCTTCACCCAATCGGCGACGCGGGCCAGCAGTTCGCCCTGCAGTTCGGCCAGTTCCGTAATTTGCCGCGGGCCGATGCGGTGCAGCACGTCGGGATGACGGCGATAGATGCCGGTGGCGGTGCAGGGCGCGTCGAGCAGCAGCGCATCGACCGGCGCCTCCGGCGCCCATTGCCGCAGATCCGCCTGCACGACATCGGCCGACAAGCCGGTGCGTGCCAGATTCTCGCTCAGCCGCTCCAGTCGCTTCTTTGACTGGTCGACCGCAGTGACGGCCCAGCCGGCGGCGGCCAGCTGCATCGTCTTGCCGCCCGGCGCGGCGCACAGGTCCAGCACGGTCCGGCCTTCGCCCGCGCCCAGCAGCCGGGCCGGGCAGGAGGCGGCCAGATCCTGCACCCACCAGGCGCCTTCGGCAAAGCCGGGCAGGTCGGGCACGACCGCCCCCTCGGGCAGGCGGACATGGCCGGGCGCGAAGCTGGTGCCGCCCAGCGCCTCGACCCATTTGCCGGTCTCTGCCGGATCGCGCAGGCTGACATCGACCGGCGGGCGGACGGCATAGGCATGGGCGGCCGCCAGCGGCATCGCCTCGCCCCATTGCCCGGTCCAGCGTTCGGCAACGTCGGCGGGCAGGGTGGGCGGCACGGGCAGGCTCGGCTCGGCGCGGGTCACGGTGCCGAACACGCCATGGACCAGCTTGCGCGGCCCGCCGTCGACCAGCGGCAGCGCGGTGGCGATCGCCGCATGGGGCGCGGTGCCCAGCGCCAGCACCTGGATGAGCGCGATGCGCAGCACCATCCGCGCCTTGGCATCGGCGGGCAGGGGCTGCTTGGTCGCGCCGTCGATCAGCGCGTCGAGATCGGGCAAATGGCGCAACGTCTCGGCGACGATGGCATGGACCAGCGCGCGGTCGGCTCGGTCGGCCAGCCCCTGGGTCGCGCCATGCAGCGCGATTTCCAGCGGGTCGCCCCGACGCAAGACGGCGTCCAGCAGCTTCAGGGCCGCGCGGCGCGCGGGCAGGCCGGGGACATCATCGGCGCGCGGGGCACCGGAACGGGCGTTAGGACGACGGGACATCAGCGGCCCCTACGCGGTTTTGGCCCTGGGGTCATCTTCAAACGAAGCAGACGACCGTGTAGATCGCTGCCGCAAGCAGGCTGATGCTGGTGGCGACGCCGACCCACAGCGCCAACCAGTCCGACCGGCGTGGGCGCGGCACCATTCCCTTTGGCACCACCCGCAAGGAAGAGGGGATGCGTTTGCGGCCCAGCGTGGCGATTGCGATCGTCCGCCGGCCGATGGCGTGGAACAGGCGCGGCGTATGGCGGGAAAAGATATAGTCGACGGCAATATCGACAACCAGGCCGGCCGCCTCGCGCGCCACGAACCCGGCTGCGCGGAAGGCGAACTCGCCCATCTCGTCGACCGGCATCAGCGCCCGTGCGGGTCAAGGGCGCTGCGGCGCGGCTTGGGCACTGCCACCGGCGGCGCCACTGGAGACAGGGCCGATGCGCGCGTCGAAGTCTGCGACGGCATCGTCATGGGCGGCGGGCCGTCCTTCTGCCCCATATCCTGCGCAATCTCCTCGAGCGCGGCGATGCGCTTCTCCGTTGCCGGGTGGGTCGAGAACAACTCGCTCACATGCACCGGCACGATATAGAGCTGCGCGGCGGCGGGATTGCGCTCGGCCACCGGGTTGGGAATCAGCTCGGCCCGGCCGGAAATCTTGGCCAGGGCGGAGGCGAGCGCGCGCGGATTGCCGCTGATCTCCGCCCCGGCCTGGTCGGCGCCATATTCGCGGGTGCGGCTGATCGCCATCTGCACGATCATCGCGGCAAAGGGGGCGACGATCACCGCCAGCAAGGTCGCGATCATGTTGCTATGGCCATTCTCCTCATTGCCGCCGCGGAAGAAGAGGCCGAAATTGGCCAGCATCGAAATGGCACCGGCGATGGTCGCCACCATCGTCATGATCAGGGTATCGCGATTCTTCACATGGCCCAGTTCATGCGCCATCACGCCTGCCACCTCGTCGCGGGTCAGCATGTTGAGCAGGCCGGTGGTCGCCGCCACGGCAGCATTTTCCGGATTGCGGCCAGTGGCAAAGGCGTTGGGCGCATCCTGGTCGATCACATAGACGCGCGGCATCGGCAGGCCGGCGCGCTGGCTCAGCGCCTGGACCAGGCCGTAAAATTCGGGCGCGCTCTGCGCATCCACCTCGCGCGCATTGTGCATGGACAGCACGATCTTGTCGGCATTCCAGAAGGTGAACAGGTTCATCCCCGCCGCCACCAGCAGGGCGATGACCGCGCCGCCACTGCCGCCCAGCGTATAGCCCAGTGCCATGAACAGCGCCGTCAGCGCCGACAACAGCATCACCGTGCGAAAACCACTCACTTGCACATCGCTCCTTTGCGGCCCAGATAGCGGGCCTTCTACTGAATATGGGGTTGCCGCGCGCGCTCCGCAATCGAAAGGCCCGACATGGGACATTTCAACGGCAAGCGCCCGGCGCATGTGAAGGCGCCCGAGCATCTCTCCAAGAGCCCGCCCGTGCCCCAGCCCGACCCGGTCGACCACCAACCGGTGCTGGACGAGGAACTGAGCCCGGTCCGCTATGGCGACTGGGAGCGCAAGGGCATCGCCATCGATTTCTGATCTGGCGACTTCTGATCGGCCAGCGCTGAACGCAACTTGTTCGGCTTGCCGACGTTTCAGCACATATTCCGCTGGCCCGTGCCCGGCTAGCGGGCGAGCGCGATCCGTTGCTCTGGCCTTTCCGGCTGGGTCTGCGCAGATTCAGGGGCATGAGGAGTATGCGGGGCGTGAGCGCGGAATTGGCGCAGGACGACAAGGTGACGAAGCCGGTTGCGGCCTATGCGCCGGAAGATGCTGCATTATTGTGCGGTATCGGTCGGCTGGTCTGCGCCTGGACGATGCTGGAACAGAGTCTGGAGGCACGGCTGGCCGAGTTGCGGGAAACCATGGGCGACGTCCGCACCGTGGGCGCGCGCACGCGGCCGACCATGACCAAGCTGATGACCGAATTGCGCACGACCGTCGCGATGCGCGATCGACGCAACGCGGCCGGGCTGACCGAAATTGCGGAGGTCGAGCGCGATCTCCAGCGGATCGACCGTTTCCGTACCCTCATCATCGGCGGCTTTCAGCAGCCGTCACCTGAAGGCTTTCTGTGCCGCGACTTACGTAACAATGCTCAATATGTAAGCCTGGAGCATTTGGATAATGAAATTGCGGCGCTGGAACAGGTTGCACAGCGTCTTCTGACGATCTGACCCATAAAGACAAGTTGCCGTAGCGCTTGACCTTTTGCTCCCGGTTCGCGATCCCCCAAGCGAGCCGGCACTCATCGAGAACGGAGTCCCATGTCGAACAAACCGATTCGCAAAGCCGTCTTTCCTGTCGCCGGCCTTGGCACGCGTTTCCTGCCCGCCACCAAGTCGGTGCCCAAGGAGTTGCTGCCCGTGGTCGACCGTCCGCTGATCCAATATGCCGTGGATGAAGCGCGCGAGGCCGGGATCGAGCAGATGATCTTCGTCACCGGACGCGGCAAGGGCGCGATCGAGGATTATTTCGACATCGCCTTCGAATGCGAGATCACCCAGCGCGAGCGCGGCAAGGATCTTTCGGCGCTCGAAGGGACGCGCCTGGCGCCCGGCGATGCGGTGTTCCTGCGCCAGCAGGAGCCGCTGGGCCTGGGCCATGCCATCTGGTGTGCCCGCGATATCGTCGGTGACGAACCGTTCGCCATCATCCTGCCCGACGAGTTCATGAAGGGCGCGCCCGGCAATGGCTGCATGAAGCAGATGGTCGAGGCCTATGAAAAGGTCGGCGGCAACCTGGTCTGCGCGCTCGAAATCCCGATGGACCAGACGCCCAGCTATGGCGTGATCGATCCGGGCGCGCGCGACGGCGCCCTGACCGAGGTGAAGGGCCTGGTGGAAAAGCCCAAGCTCGGCACCGCCCCCTCCAACCTCATCCTGCCTGGCCGCTATATCCTGCAGCCCGACGTCATGAAGATCCTGGAAACCCAGGAAAAGGGTGCCGGTGGCGAGATCCAGCTGACCGATGCCATGTCATCGCTGATCGGCAAGCAGTCGTTCCACGGTGTCACCTTCGACGGCCGTCGCTTCGATTGCGGTTCCAAGGCCGGCTATATCGAGGCGAACCTCGCCCTGGCGCTGGAGCGCGAGGATATCGGCGCCCATATCCGCGACTTCGCGAAGGCCGAACTGGCCAACTAAGCTTCGATCTGCAGGGGTGGCCGCTGGTCGCCCCTGCTGACGGTCAGAGCAGGCGGACGGCCTGTGCCAGCAAAATCCCGATGCCCGACAGGGTGATGGTGCCCCCGATGGCCAGCTGCAGCGGGTGGACTATCTGTCGGATTGGCACACCGATGGCAGATTCAATTTTGCTCATGCAAATCATTATCGCATAATGCGAGCGGAGAGTCACATCCATCTCTCCACTCACACTGATGCAGCGGACCGATCATCATTCGTGATTTAAAGTCATGAATGATCGCAATGGCCGCCCTCAAATCAGTAACGCAACAACGGGCTCAAACTGTCAGCTTCGCTGTCAACTTTGCACAGTGGGCGACACATAATCGGCGTCGTGGATGAACGGCAGTGCCGCATCATTCGCCAGCGCCGTCAGAATCGCGGCAAAGTCCGTCTCGCAGCGAAAACCCATCTGGCGCTGCGCCAATCCCGCGTCATAGACCCGGCCGATCGACGCGGGCAGTTGCCAGCCGCGCCGGGCATATAGCTCTGCGGCTTCGGGAAAATGGCGCGCGATCACCGCTGCCGCATCGCGTTTCAGTTCGACGGCTTCCTCGCAGACGAAGGGCGTCGGCGCGGAAACCAGATAGGTTTCGCAGCGCGCCGGCGGCGTCCGTTCCAGCGCAACCAGATGCGCCCGCGCCGCATCCTCGACCGTCAGCCGGCGATGGAGAAATTCATTGGCCTTCAGATTCTGCCCCGTCAGGCTGGCGTCGCTGTCGTCATCCTCCGGGAAGAAGCGGGCAGTGCGCAAGATGGTGCAGCCGATGCCGCACTCCAGTTGCTGTACCCGGCACAGCCCCTCGGCCGCCAGCTTGGTCACGCCATAGATGTTGCGCGGCTCCAGCGGCCCGCTCTGCTCGTCGAGCCACACCGCCGCCTCGCCGGCCTCGTCGCATACTGCCTGACTGATCATCAGCGACGTGGTGGATGTCATGACGAAGCGGTCATGCCCAGCCGCGGTCGCTGCTTCCAGCAGGTTGCGCGTGCCGGTGACATTGACGTCGATGAAGGCCTGGGCGGGATAGCGGACGATGTCCGGCTTGTGCAGCGCGCCGCCATGGATCACCGCCTCGATCCCGCGCTCGGCAAAGACGCGCTCGATCAGCGCCCGGTCGGCGACCGATCCGATGATGTCGGTGCCCCGGCCTGACGCGACGTCCAGGCCGGTCACTGCATGTCCCGCCGCGCGCAGCATCGGCGCCAGGAAACGGCCCAGCCAGCCCGACGATCCGGTCAGCAGGACATGCATGTCAGGTCAATCCCTGTGGAAAGGACCGATCAGAACGGAACTTCGTCGTCCAGGTCGTTGTCGAAGTTCGGGCCGCCCTGACCGCCGCCCGAGGCGCGTCCGCCGCCGAAGCCGCCACCCTGGTTGCTGCCGCCCGACGAGCGCCCGCCACCAAAGCCGCCGCCACTGTTGCCGCCGCCGAAATCGTCGTAATCGCCGCCGCCAAAGCCGCCGCTGCTCGCGCCCCAATCGCTGACGCCCTGGTTGCCGCCGCCCGAGGAGCGCCCACCGCCATAGCCACCGCCCTGGCCGCCACCGCCGCCAGGCGCGCCGTCCAGCATGGTCAGCACCGCGCCGGGGCCCGACAGGGCGACCTCGGTGGTGTAGCGGTCATTGCCATTATTGTCCTGCCACTTGCGGGTGCGCAGCTGGCCCTCGATGTAGATCTTCGATCCCTTGCGCAGGAAGCGCTCGGCGACGCCGACCAGGCCTTCGGAATTGATGACGACGCTATGCCATTCGGTGCGCTCCTTGCGCTCCCCCGACATGCGGTCCTTCCAGCTTTCCGAGGTCGCGATCCGCAGGTTGCAGATCTTGCCGCCATTCTGGAAGCTCTTCACTTCCGGGTCGGCCCCCAGATTCCCGATGAGAATGACCTTGTTGACCGAGCCTGCCATGATTCCTCCGAAAGCACTAAAGGCGCCGTTATAGAAGCCTCGAAGAACAAAGCTAGGCCAAAGGCCAGCTGGGATCAGCCGAGTCCCATCGCGACTGCCGCCCAATATGTCACGCCCGCCGCGGCATAGGCCAGCACGAACAGATAACCGATCATGAACAGCGGCCATTTCCAGCCATTGGTCTCGCGCCTTGTGACGGCGATGGTCGAAATGCACTGCGGTGCGAACACGAACCAGGCCAGGAAGGCGAGGGCGGTGGCCAGGCTCCAGCGGCCGGCCAGCCGGTCGCCCAGTCCCTGTTCCAGCGCCTCGGCATCATCCTCGGCATCGATCGCATAGACGGTGGCGATGGCGGAGACCGCCACTTCGCGCGCCGCCATGCTGGGTAGCAGGGCGAGCGAAATGTCGCGGTTGAAGCCGATCGGCTCGACCAGAACATTGATGCCGCCCGCGATCCGCCCGGCGATCGAATATTCGCTCTGCTTCACGCCTTCGGGGGCATTGGGGAAGCTGGCCAGCACCCACAGCACGATATTGGTGGCCAGGATGATGGTGCCGGCGCGCTTCAGGAAGATGACGCCGCGCTGCCACAGGCCGATCAGGATATCCTGCGGCCGGGGCCACTGATATTTCGGCATTTCCATCAGGAATCCGCCGCTGCGGCCCTTGGCCACGGTCAGGCGCAGCGCCCAGGCGGCGAGCATGGCGCCGACGATGCCGGCGACATAGAGCAGGAACAGCACCAGCCCCTGCAGGCCGATGCCCGGCCCCACGCTGCGCGCCGGAATGAAGGCGGCGATGATCAGGCCATAGACCGGCAGCCGCGCCGAACAGGTCATCAGCGGCGCGATTAGGATCGTGGTCAGCCGGTCCTTGGGGTCGCTGATCGTGCGCGTTGCCATGATCCCCGGCACCGCGCAGGCGAAGGAGGAGAGCAGCGGGATGAACGCCCGGCCCGACAGGCCGACCTTGGCCATGATGCCGTCCATCAGGAAGGCGGCACGGGCCATATAGCCGGTCGCCTCCAGCGTCAGGATGAAGAAGAAGAGGATCAGGATCTGCGGCAGGAACACGATCACCGCGCCGACGCCGCCGACCACGCCTTGCAGCAGGAAGTCGTGGATGATGCCGGGCGGCAAAGTGTTCGTCACCGCCTCGCCCAGCGCCGTGACCCAACCTTCCAGCATGTCGGCGGGCACAGATGCCCAGGAAAAGACCGCCTGGAACATCACGAATAGCAGGCCCAGCAGAAGGGCGAGGCCCAGTACCGGATGCAGCGCGACCCGGTCGACCGCCGCGGTCAGCCGGCGCGACGGGGTTTCGCGCACGATCGCGGCGCGGGCGATGCGGCGGGCCTCGCGACGCACGGCGTCGAAATCCGGTTCGCCGGCGGAGGCGCGCAACATGCCCGTCTGGGCGCCGAGCAGCGTCTCCAGTTCGGTCTTGAGATGATCCAGGCCGCGCTTGCGCACCGCGACGGTGGAGACCACCGGCACGCCCAGTTCCTGCGCCAGCACATTGGCGTCCAGTTCCAGCCCGTCGCGGGTGGCGAGGTCGACCATGTTCAGCGCGACCACGGTGGGCAGGCCCAGTGCGATCAGTTCCAGCGCGAATCGCAGATGATTGTCGAGGTTCGACGCGTCGACCACGATCACCAGTGCATCGGGCAGCTTCTCGCCGGCCTGCTTGCCCAGCACGAAGTCGCGCGTCACCTGTTCGTCGGGGCTGGCCGGCGACAGGCTGTAGGTGCCGGGCAGGTCGACCAGTTCGACCGGCCGGCCGTCGGCCAGCGACAGGCGGCCCGCCTTGCGCTCCACCGTGACGCCCGGATAATTGCCCAGCTTCTGCCGCGCGCCGGTCAGCGCGTTGAACAGGGCGGACTTGCCCGCATTGGGATTGCCGACCAGCGCGACGAGAGGAAGACCGCTCATGCCTGCGCCTCCTGCGGGCCAGTGCTGACCTCCACGGCGGCGGCATGGGCACGCCGCATAGCCACCGTCATCCGCCCGATCTTCACCGCCAGCGGTCCACGACCCAGCAGGCCGCCATGATGCAGCGCCTCGACACTGGCGCCTTCGCACAGGCCGAACTCGCGCAGGCGCTGTCCTTCCACGGACGACAGCGACTCCCAGTCGATGGTTTCAACAAAAGCGGGTTGGCGTAGGGGCAGATCGGTCAGGCGCAAGGAGGATGGACTCTTAACCAGAAATCAGATTTGCGACTGACTATCAATTACGTCTGGTGAAGGCCAGCCCGAACTTCACACCGCCGGGTAGCGCAGCCGGCCGATGAAGCGCGACAGGCTGAGATGCTCGCCATCGCCCACGCCCTTGAACCGGGCCTTCATCTTCTCGAAACGCATGATCCCCTCGATCCGCCGGGCCAGGAAGGCGCGGCTATCGGCATGATCCTCGCTCTCGTCATTGACGAAGGTCAGCAGCGTCGCGGCATAGATGCTGCCCAGCGTTGCCCGCTTGCTATAATGGTTGAGGTCGGTGGCGGTGTCGCCCGCCGCGCGCCACATGATATCGGCGGCCTGCCAGCCCAGCTTGGCGGCGCGCACGGCATTGGCCGGCATCGCCAGGATCGCCTGCGCCCGGCGCAGCGCTTCGCGGTCGGGCGCAAGCAGGGCCAGGCGGGTTTCGATCAGCGCGCTGATCTTCTTGCGGATCGACATGGCGGCGAGCTTTTCGGGAGGCAGCACCTCCAGCATCCGGGCGTCGATGCTGGCGAACCAGGCCTCGATCATGCCCATGGCGCCGCCGTCGAAGGCCAGCGCGGCGACATCGGCATCGATGCCCTTTTCCGCCGCCGCCATCGCCACCGCTTCAGGCCGCCAGCCATCAAAGGCGGCGTGGCGCGGCAGTACCGGCGCCAGCAGTGCGCGGATTTCGTCCAGGGTCAGGTCTTGGGTCTGGTCGCTCATGGTCGTAACCTAGGCCCGTCGGGGCAGGCGCACAAGCACCAGTGCGATCGCCACGGCCACGCCGCCGACAATGTCGGTCGCGCTCAATGTTTCGCCGAACAGCAGCCAACCGGCCAGCGCGGCGACGGCGGGTTGCAGCAACAGGCTGAGCCCCAGCACCAGCGGCGAAAAGCAGCCGAGCGCATAGGTGAGCAACCCCTGGCCAACGATCTGGCTGGACAGGGCGAGGATGATGAGCGGCGTCCAGTCTTGCGGCATCACCGTTTCGCCCATCGCATTGGCGGCGAGCAGCAGCGGCAAGGCCCCGGCCGCACTGACGATCGCCAGCACCGACCAGCTGTCCAGCCGCTTGCGCGCGCCCTGGATCAGCAGCAGATAGGTGGTGTAGAGCAACCCGGCGAGCAGGCAGAACAGGTCGCCCTTCAGGTTGACAGGCGACAGCTCATAGCTGTTGCCCATCAATATGGCCGCGCCGATCGTGGCCAGGATCAGCGCGCCGATCTGCAGCTTCGATACATGCTCCCGCAGCACGATGAGGCCCCAGAGCGGCAGCATCAGTGCGCTCATATTGCCGAACAGCGTCGCGTTGGCGACCTTGGTATGGCCGATGCCCAGATGCCAGGCAGCCAGATCGGCAGCAAAGCAGACGCCGGCCAGAATCACGATCGTCCACTGGCCGCGCGACAAGCGGATCTTGCGCAGCTTCGGCAATGCCAGGATGAACAGGAAGGGCATGGCGATCGCCAATCGCCAGAAGGCGGCGGCCACCGGCCCGACATCGGCCAGCCGCACCAGCACCGGGCCCAGTGCCAGAATGATATTGGCCAGGATCAGCGCCGGAAAAGCGAGTTTGGGCGTTGCGATATGCGCCATGGGGGTTGAAGCGGCCATGGCGGCTCCCTAGCTGGCTTTCTGCATCAAGTCCCGTTGCAAATTGCAACGTTCGTGAGGGAGGTTTCATGACCACTATTTTCGATCCGATAAAGCTCGGCGCCGATACCGCCGCCAACCGCGCCATCATGGCGCCGCTCACCCGTGGCCGCGCCACCCGCGATCATGTCCCGACCCCGATCATGGTCGATTATTATGCGCAGCGCGCCTCGGCCGGCCTCATCATCAGCGAGGCGACCGGCATTTCGCACCAGGGCCTGGGCTGGCCCTATGCACCGGGCCTCTGGTCCGACGAACAGGTCGCGGCCTGGAAGCCGGTCACCCAGGCCGTGCATGACAAGGGCGGGCTGATCGTCGCCCAGCTCTGGCACATGGGCCGCGCCGTCCATTCGGCCGTCACCGGCGAGCAGCCGGTTTCCTCCAGTGCCACCGCGACGCCGGGCGATGCCCATACCTATGAGGGCAAGAAGCCCTATGAGGTCGCTCGTCCGCTCGCCATCGACGAAATTCCCGGCATCATCGCCGACTATGTGAAGGCGGCCAACAATGCGATCGCCGCCGGCTTCGACGGGGTCCAGATCCACGCCGCGAATGGCTATCTGATCGACCAGTTCCTGCGCGACAACAGCAATTTTCGCGATGACATCTATGGCGGCAGCATCGAAAATCGCGTCCGCCTGCTGCGTGAAGTGACTCAGGCGGTGGTCGATGCGATCGGCGCCGATCGCGTGTCCGTGCGCCTGTCGCCCAATGGCGATACCCAGGGCGTCAATGACAGCAATCCCGAGCCGCTGTTTGCCGCCGCCGCCGATGTGCTGAACCAGATCGGCATCGCCTTCCTCGAACTGCGCGAGCCCGGCCCGGACGGCACCTTCGGCGCCACCGACGTGCCGCGCCTGTCGCCGCTGATACGCCAGCATTTCAAGGGGCCGCTGGTTCTCAACAGCGATTATGGGCTTGATCGTGCGCAGGCCGATCTCGCCTCTGGCCTGGCCGACGCGATCAGCTTTGGTCGTCCCTTCCTCGCCAATCCCGATCTGGTCGATCGCCTGCGGGAAGGCGCGCCGCTGACCCCGGCGCAGATGGCGACCTTCTACAGCCAGGGCACGGAAGGTTATACCGACTATCCGACCCTGGCCGAGGAAAAGGCGGCCGCCTGATCCCTCTTCACCCATGAAGAAGGGCGCGTTCCTCGCGGAGCGCGCCCTTCCTTGTGTCTGCCGAAAGGCCGCTGATCAGATCGCGAAACGCTCGCGCAGGCCCAACATGGCGATCGCTGCCTTGGCCGCTTCGCCGCCCTTGTCCTTCTGGTCGGGACGGGCGCGGACCAGGGCCTGCTCCTCATTCTCGACGGTCAGGATGCCGTTGCCGATTGCGATAGCATCCATGCTCAGTGCCATCAGGCCGCGCGCGCTTTCGTTCGACACCACTTCGAAATGATAGGTTTCGCCGCGGATCACCACGCCGATCGCGACGAAGCCGTCATAGCGACCGGTCTCGGCTGCCAGTGCGATCGCACCGGGGATTTCCAGCGCCCCCGGAACGGTCACCACCTCATATTTGTGGCCGGCTTCGTCCAGCGCGGCCTTCGCGCCTTCGATCAGCAGGTCGTTGAGATGGTCGTAGAAGCGGGCTTCGACGATGAGAAACTTGGCCATGCGAATATCCTTCAGAGCTCGATCGGACGCTGCCCAACCACGGCCAGGTCATAGCCGTCAAGGGCGATCAGGCTGTGCTGGGTGTTGCTGAGCAGGATCATGTCATGCACGCCCAGCTCCGCCAGGATCTGCGCGCCTACGCCATAGTCGCGCAGTTCGTCCATGCCACCGGGCTGCTTGCCGGCATGGGCCTGGATCATCCGGGTCAGCATGTCGGGTTCGCCGTCACGCAGCAGCACGACCACGCCGGCGCCTTCCTTGGCGATGATGTCCATCGACCGGGCCAGCACGTCGCCGCGCGGCCCTTCGCCGCCGAAAATGTCGCTCAGCGGGGCCAGCTGATGCATGCGCACCAGGGTCGGCTGGTCGGGGTCGACCTTGCCCTTCTGCAGCACCAGCTGTTCCGACTTGGTCGCCTTGTTGAAGAAGGTGATCGCCTTCCATTCGCCGCCCCACTTGCTTTCAAAGACGGTTTCGGCGCGGCGCTCGACGACATGGTCGTGGCGGCGACGATAGGCGATCAGGTCGCGGATCGTGCCGATCTTCATCTTGTGCTTGGCGGCGAAGGGGATGAGGTCGTCGAGGCGCGCCATCGTGCCGTCATCCTTCATCACCTCGCAGATGACGCCGGACGGGTTGAGGCCGGCGAGGCGGGCGACATCGACGGCGGCCTCGGTATGGCCGGTGCGGACCAGCACGCCGCCGTCCTTGGCGATCAGCGGGAAGATATGGCCCGGCGTGACGATGTCCTGCTTGCTCTTGCCGGAATCGATCGCGACGGAAACGGTACGGGCGCGGTCGGCGGCGCTGATGCCAGTGGTGACGCCTTCGCGCGCCTCGATCGATACGGTGAAGGCGGTTTCATGGCGGGTGCCGTTGTTGCGGCTCATCAGGTCCAGGCCCAGTTCTTCAACCCGGCCCTTGGTCAGCGCCAGGCAGATGAGGCCGCGGCCATGGGTAGCCATGAAATTGATCGCGTCGGGGGTCGCCATCTGGGCGGGGATGACCAGATCGCCTTCATTTTCGCGATCCTCGTCATCGACCAGGATGAACATGCGGCCGTTGCGGGCCTCGTTGATGATTTCCTCGGGGCTGGCAAGTGCGGTGCCGCCCTCTCGCTTCAGCAGATAGGCTTCCAGCTTGCCCAGCGTCTCGGCCGTCGGGTTCCAGTCGCCTTCGCCCAGCTTGCGCAGGCTGTTGGCGTGCAGGCCGGCGGCGCGCGCCAGACCCGATCGGGACATGCCGCCATCGGTAACGAGGGCGCGGACGGAATCGATAAGCGAGGACGACATAAACACTCCTTCCCGGATCGGGTATGAGAGTTATATCACACTGCAATGTGATTTCTTCAAGGGTGAAATCACATCATTTGCTGCGAAGGCTCTGCATCCGGTCGAGATAGCGGGCCAGCACATCGATCTCCAGGTTGAACGCCCGGCCGTCGGGCAGGCTGTCCAGCGTGGTGGCGATCGCGGTGTGCGGGATGATGTTGAGGCCGAAATGGACGCTGCCGTCGGGCTGGTCCTCGACGCTGTTCACGGTCAGCGAGATGCCGTCCAATGTGATCGATCCCTTGGCGGCCAGTGCGGCGGCCAGTTCGGCCGGTGCGCTGATGACCAGGCGGATCGAATCGCCCTCGCGGCTGGCCGACACCAGATGGCCGATGCCGTCGACATGGCCGGTGACGATATGGCCGCCCAGTTCGTCGCCGACCTTCAACGCGCGTTCCAGGTTAAGCTTGCCGCCGTGCGCCCACAGGCCCGGCGCGGTGCGGGCGACGGTCTCGGCCGACAGGTCGACCGCGAACCAGCCCGGCCCCTTTTCCACCACCGTCAGGCAGGCGCCCGAACAGGCGATCGATGCGCCGATCGCCACCGTCTCCATGTCATAGCCGCTTTCGATGACCAGGCGCAGGTCGCCGCGCTGCTCATGGGTGCGGATGGTGCCGATGTCGGTGATGATGCCGGTGAACATGGTGCCCAGATCCTTGGGAAAGAAATTTGCGCTGATCTAGGCGCTGCGCGTCCGCGCGTAAACCTCCAGCCGGTCCGGGCCGAACTGACGCTGATCGGTCTGGTGCCAGCGCCCATGGGCATCGGCCAGGTCGGTCAGGCCGATATCGCCGATCCCGGCCAGGCCCGATCCGATCAGGATCGGCGCGCGATAGAGCAGCAGCCGGTCGATCAGATCGGCGCGCAGGAAGGCGGCGGCGGTCTCGGCGCCGCCCTCGATCATCAGATGATCGACCCGGTCGAGCGTCGCGATATCCTCCGGATCGGCAATCGCGCTCCAGCCTTCGGGCGCCGGGCCGCGGCTCAGCAGCAGCCGGCGGGGCGATCGATCTTCCAGCCCCGGCAGGCGCACGTCCAGACTGGGCGCATCGGCGCGCAGCGTGCCGCCGCCGACCAATATGGCGTCATGCCGTGCCCGCTCCAGATGGGCATGGGCACGGGCATCCGGCCCGGTGATCCAGCGACTCGAGCCGTCAGCGAGGGCGATCCGCCCGTCGAGCGAGAGTCCCAGCTTCAGCGTCACTGCCGGGCGCCCCCGAGTCTGGCGCAGCACGAAGCCGCGCATCGCCTCGGCGGCCTCGGCCGCCATCAGCCCCATCTCGACCGCAACGCCACGCTCGCGCAGCCAGGCTGCGCCCTGGCCATCGGTGCGTGGATCGGGATCGCGCAGCGCAATCACGACTCGGGCGACGCCGGCCCGCGCCATCAGGTCGGCGCAGCGCGGCCCGCGCGGGCTCAGGTGAAAACAGGGCTCCAGCGTCACATAGGCGGTGGCACCTTCGGCCCGGTCCAGCGCCTCGTCCAGCGCCTGTGCCTCGGCATGGGGGCGGCCGCCCCTTTGGGTCCATCCTCGGCCGACGACATGGCCGTCGCGCACGATCAGGCAGCCGACATTTGGGTTGGGCGTGGACAAGCCCCGGCCACGTTCCGACAGGGCGATCGCCGCCGCCATGTAGCGACGGTCAGCGGCGACGTCGGTGGTCATGGTCAGGGTTTGGCGGTCGCCGCGTCGACCTTCTGCTCGGCCTCCGCCTTGGCCAGCCGCTGGTCCAGCAAGCCATTGATCTGGCGGACGGCCTCCTTGCGCCGTGCGGTGTTGCGGGCCTCTTCGTCGCGCCATTCGATGCCGAATGCGTCGGCAAAGCCCTGCATCTTCTTCTGCTGCTTGACGAGGGCCGCCTCGCGCTTGGCGAAGTCGATCTTCTGCTGCAGGATCACCGCCGCGTCGGAACGGTTCGCATCCCAACTCTGGACATAGATGATCTTGTTGCGGGTCGGCATCGTGTTGGTGTTCGCATCGACGATGAAGGCCCAGACGATCACATAGGTGAAGGCCGCGGACACACCGAGCAGCGGCCATTTATGCTGGCGCTGCTGCCGGAAATAGCTCCAGAAATCACCAAAGGCGCTCTTGGGAGAAACGGGACGGGGAAATATCGCCATGCCGCGCTTATAGGGCAGGGCGGGCGCGGATGCAAAATGATCCATCGAACATCCCTCAATGAAGGAACGGGCGGGGCTAGCCCGCCCGTCCTTTGTTCAGCGATCGATCAGGGTGAAGCGCACGGTCAGCGTCTTGACGCTGCTCACCGCGACGCCGTCGCGCGTTGCCGGCCGGAAGCGCCATTTGCGCAGCGCATGCTTCTGGGTCGCGAGCCAGAAACTCTCGTCGGTCGCCGAAATCTTGACGATGTCGCTGACGCGCCCTTCCGGGCTGATGGTGACACGCACGGTGACGTTGCCTTCCAGCCCCTGGCGGATCATCGCGCCGGGATAATCGGGCTGGAAAGAACCCAGTGCGTTTGGCGCTATCGTCGCATCGACAAGCACCGGAACATGTAACGGGGGCAAAGGCGGATCGATGACCGTCCCGGCTCCGGAGCCGTCAAAGGGCGAGGATGGGCCGGTTTCGACCGTCGTCCCCGTCGGGACGGGCATCGGCACAATCGGATCGGTGATGGTCGGCTTTTGCGGCAGCGGGTTGGTCTGGACCGTCTGGGTGGTCGGTTCCGGTGGTGCCGGTTCAGGCGGCGGGGGCAGCGGTACGGGATAGCCGGTGATCGGCGGCGTCGGGCGGACCCAGTCGATGACCTCCTTGGGCATCAGCAGGAAGGCGCCGACCACAACGGCATGGACCGCAATTGCCCCGCCGATCCCGATCGGTGATTTGCGCCGCGCGGCATAGCCCGACCGGGTCGCATCCTGTGTCGGTTGCATCGTCATATACATGGACTGCACCCTCCTCTCGTGGCGCCGTCTCTCCGGCAACCATGAAATGATACAACATCAAAATATGATATGTTGCAACGTCAATTTTCAAAGGGGCGATGCGCCTGAAATATTCGCGTCGCCTCGGGACATATCGGGGCAATGCGGCGATGCGAGACACTGCGGCAACGCAAATCCAGGAACCCCGATGCGCCTTCCCACGATGCTGCTATTGTCGACCCTGTTGCTGCCGGTGCCACTGTTCGCCCAGCAGCCAGCCGACCTGTCCGCGCGCACGGAAGGTCCGCATGACGGCGGGGCACGACCCGATGGGCCCTGGGCTGCCGATGCCGACGGTGATGGCCGGATCACGCGGGACGAGATGCAGGCCTGGCTCGACCGCCGCTTTTCGGCGATGGATTCGGATGGCGATGGGGCGATTTCAGCTGACGCCATGCAGCAGATGCTGGGCCATCAGCGCGGCCCGCGGCAGGAAGGGCAGGGCGAACGCCGGCATGGCCGTGGCGGCCCCGGTGGCGCCGGCGGCCCCCCGCCGGGAGGACCACCGCCCGGCGGCCAGCGTGGCGACGCCGCTCCACCCCCACCTCCGGGCCGCGCCATGCCCTATCCCGAGGATGGCAATGAGGATGGCGTGATCGATCGCGCCGAATTTTCCGCGCCGTCGCTCGCCATGTTCCATGATCTCGACCGCAATGGGGACGGCGTGCTGAGCGCCGACGAGTTACCGCCATCGCCGCCGCCGCCCGGCAGAGAGGGCGGTCCCGAAGACTGACGTTCAGTTAGGAACCGGAAGCCGTCTCCTCTGTGCGACCGGTTCCGGTCGGGGCGCGTCGTTTTTGGCCCGATGCGCCCCGACCATTTCTCAGAAGAATGTGTCGATCGCGTGGATCACCAGCCCCACCAGCCCGCCGACCAGCGTGCCGTTGATGCGGATATATTGCAGGTCCCGGCCGACCGCATTCTCCAGCCGGCTGGTGACCGTTCCGGCATCCCATCCGCGCACCGTCTCGCTCACCAGCTTGACGATCGAATCGCCATAGGTCGCCGTGGCGCCGACCGCGCCGCGCCGCACGAAGCGATTGATCACGAGTTTCAGCCGCGCATCCTCCTGCAGGGTGCCACCCAGTTGCTGCAACGCCTCGCCCAGTCGCCCCGCCATCGCCTTGCCCGGATCGCGCACCGCACGCAGCAGGCCGGTGCGGGCCTGTTCCCACATCCCCTCGATCCAGCGCTGCATCGCCGGATTATCGAGTATCTCGTCTCGAATTTTCGCGGCCTTCGCCTGCATCTCGATGTCGAACTGCAGGTCGAAGGCGAGCTTGGCCATGCCTTCCTCGGCCTTGAGGCGCAGGCTGTGACCGGGATCGGCGGCCATGTCCGCCAACAACTTGCGCAGGCCGCCGAGAATCGCATTGGCCAGATTTTCGTCCAGCCCGGTCCAGCGCAGCACCGTGCCCGCGCGCTCATGCACCATCTGGCGGATCAGATGGTCATTCGCCTCCAGCGCCCTATCTGCCCACTGGATGATGCCATCCATCACCGGCGCATGGCGGCCGTCGCGCATCGCGGCCTCGATTGCTTGCCCCACCAGCGGGCCGACATTGATAGCGCGCAGCCGCTGGCCGATCGCGCCCTTCACCATGCCGCCCAGTCGTTCCTGATCCAGCGCCTCCAGCATGTCGGCGAGCAGCCGGGACGCGCCGACACGCAGTCGCCCGTCGCCGGCGGACGGGCTGGCCAGGAAGCGACCGGCCGCGCCGGCCACGTCCATGCCGCGCATCCGCCGAGCGACGACGGCCGGGGTCAGGAAATTGTCACGCAGGAAGATCGCCAGCGTGTCGCCGATCCGGTCCTTGTTGCGCGGAATGATCGCCGTATGCGGGATTGGCAGGCCAAGCGGATGGCGGAACAGGGCGGTGACCGCGAACCAGTCCGCCAGGCCGCCGACCATCGCCGCCTCGGCAAAGGCCTGGACGAAGCCGATCGCGGGGTGGAGATGGACGGTGGCGCGCGCCGCGATGAAGATCGCCGCCATCGCCAGCAACATCCCCGTCGCCACCAGCCGCATGCGCCGCGCGGGATGGGCGGCGGCGTCGAGGGGCGAACGGGGCATGCGCAGCAGCTTCATGGCGGTGAAACGGTTACGCGCCCGTTTCGTTCAGGCAAGCCCCATATTTTGCCATGAGGCTGCCCGCGCGATCCCGGCCCCTTATTCAGCCGGCTGGGCATGGCTGCCCGAATGGCCGTCGTGCGACTTGTGGGTCAGGAAGCGGCGGCTGAGCCGCGGCCCGGCCCATTGTTCGACACCCAGCGCCAGGCTGAACACGGCCGGCACGATCACCAGCGTCAGCACCGTCGACAGCAGCAGGCCGCCGATCACGGTGATGCCCATCGGTGCTCGCCAGGCGGCGTCACCCGACAGCGACAGGGCCGTCGGCACCATGCCCGCGACCATCGCGACCGTGGTCATCACGATCGGCTGCGCACGCTTGTGGCCGGCATCGAGAATCGCCTCCTGCTTGGGCACGCCCTTTTCCATTTCCTCCAGCGCGAAGTCGATCACCAGGATCGAGTTCTTGGCGACGATGCCCAGCAGCATCAGCAGGCCGATGAACACCGGCAGCGACATGGGCTGGCCGGCAATGTGCAGCGCGATCGCCCCGCCCAGCGGTGCCAGCAGCAGCGACCCCAGGTTCACGAAGGGCGGCATGATCCGCTTGTAGAGCAGCACCAGCACCGCCAGCACCAGCATGATGCCGGAGAAGACGGCGATCACGAAGTTGGTCAGCATTTCCGCCTGGAACTTGCTGTCGCCTGCCTCGATCTTCTGCACGCCCTGGATGCGGCCTTCCTTGATGGCCTTCATCGTCGGCAGTTCGTTGATCTTCTGGTTGGCCTGGCTGGTGACGATGCCCGGCGCCAGGTCCGCGCCGACGACGACGCGGCGGATCTGGTTGTAGCGGCGAATCTGCGTCGGGCCTGCGCCAAAGCTGATGTCGGCTACCACCTTGAGCGGGACCGAGCCGCCCGACACCGTCGGCACCGGCATATTCTCGATCGTGGCGATATCCTTGCGGCTATCCTCGGCCAGGGCGACGCGGATCGGGATCTGGCGATCGGACAGCGAGAATTTGGCGACATTCTGGTCGATGTCGCCGATCGTGGCGATGCGGATCGACTGGCTGAGTGCGGCCGTCGTCACGCCCATGCTGGCGGCCAGGTCGAGGCGCGGCTTGATGATGATTTCGGGCCGTTGCATGTCGCCCTGCACGCGCGGTGCGCGCAGTTCGCGGATGCCGGCCATTTCATGCACCAGCTGGTTGGCGGTCTTTTCCAGCAGCTCCGGATCGTCCGAACCATACATCATGATGATGTCGCGGCCGAAGCCGCCGCCCGACTGCGACTGGAAATTGACCCGTGCGTCGGCGATCGTCTGGAACTTGGGCGCGATCTTGCGTTCCCAATCCACCGACGACATCGGCCGGGTCTTCTTGAGCGTCAGGAAGATGTCGGCGCTGGTCGGCTCGATATCGGCAAAGGCGGCCTCGACCACATCCGTGTCGGCCGCCAGCATGTCGGCAACCTTGCGGGTAATGGCGGTGGTCTGTTCCAGCGTGCTGCCCGGCACGGTTTCGATCTTCACCTGGCTGAAATCGGTGTTGATCGTCGGCTGGAAGGTCATGGGCAAAGTGCCAAAGGCGAACAGGGTCGCCACGAAGGCGAGCATGCCGATGCCCAGCGTCCACACGCGATGGTCGACGAAGAAGGCGACGAAGCGGTTGCGGAAACCGCCGCGCGCGCGCCGTGCCTTTGCCTTGCGCTGGTCCAGCGACCAGTGGAGCACGCTCATATAGCGGTCCATCAGCCAGCCCTCGCCATGGCTCGCCTCGCCATGGGCCTTCAGGAAATAGGCTGCGATCATCGGCGTGATCAGGCGCGCCACGGCCAGGCTCATCAGCACCGACACGACCACGGTCATGCCGAACTGGATGAAGAACTGACCCGAAATGCCCGGCATCAGTGCGACCGGCAGGAACACCGCGACGATCGCCATGGTGGTCGCCAGCACGGCCAGGCCGATTTCGTCGGCTGCGTCGATCGACGCCTGATAGGCCGATTTGCCCATGCGCATGTGGCGCACGATATTCTCGATTTCCACGATCGCGTCATCGACCAGCACGCCCGCCACCAGGCTCAATGCCAGCAGCGAAATGCCGTTCAGCGTAAAGCCCAGCATGTCCATGAACCAGAAGGACGGGATCGCCGACAGCGGGATGGCGAGGGCAGAGATCATCGTCGCGCGCCAGTCGCGCAGGAACAGGAAGACGATGACGACCGCCAGCACTGCGCCCTCGATCATCGCCGACATGGCACTGTGATACTGGCCGCGTGTATATTCGACGCTCGAATAGAGCTGCTTGAACTGGACCTTGGGATTTTCCTTCTTGAGCTTGTCCAGCACCTTCATGGCATCGTCATAGACGGTGACGTCGGACGATCCCTTGGCCTTTTCCAGGCTGAAGCTGGTCACCTGCCGGCCGTTCATTAGCGCCAGGCTGCGCTGTTCGGCATACATGTCGCGAACATCGGCAATATCGGCCAGCTTGACCGTGCGGCCGCCGGAAATGGCGATCTGGGTCTGGCCCAGATCATGGGCGTTGCGCGCATTGCCCAGCACGCGGATCGACTGTTCGGCACCGGCAATTTCGGTGCGGCCGCCGGCCGCGTTGATGTTGACCTGGCTCAGCTGCGCATTCACCTGGGCGGCGGTGACGCCATAGGCCTGCAGGCGGGCAGGATCCAGAATGACGCGGATCTCGCGGCTGACGCCGCCGCCGCGCCGCACCGCTGCCATGCCGCTGACAGACAGCAATCGCTTGGCGACCGTATTGTCGACATACCAGGACAGTTCCTCCAGCGTCATGTCGGTCGCTTCGGCGCTGAAATAGGCGATCGGGCCACCATCCACGTCGATGCGCTGGACCTGCGGTTCCAAAATGCCGTCGGGCAGGTCGCTACGAATCTGGTCGACGGCATTCTTGACGTCGTTGACCGCGCGATCGACCGGCGTGCCGATCTTGAACTGGACATTGGTCAGCGACTGTCCTTCGGACGCGAAGGAGGTGATGTCCTCGACCCCGCTGATGCCGCGCACAGCGGCCTCGACCCGCTGGGTCACCTGGGTTTCCAGTTCGGTCGGCGCGGCGCCCGGCTGGGACACGGTGACGCTGACCATGGGGAAGCTGATGTCGGGATTTTGGTTGATGTCCATCCGCAGGAAGCTGACGACACCGGCCAGCATCAGCGCGGCGAACAGGACCAGCGGCGGCACCGGATTGCGGATCGCCCATGCGGAGATATTGCGAAAACTCATGACGGGCTTCCCTCACCGGACGCCACCGCGCCCGCTTCCAATATTGTTAGTCCTGCCGGTCCGGGCATGGTGACCCGGCCGGGACCATTGCGTCAGCGCGCCTTGAGCGCTTCCGGCTTCACCTTCTGCCCCACGGTCAGGAAGGCGCCGGCTGACGTCACGATGCGCTCGGCGCCGGTGATGCCGCTGGTGATGGCGACGCCCGTGTCGGACACCTGGCCCACCTTCACGTCGCGCCGTTCGACCTGGTTCTTGCCGTTGACGATATAGACATAGCTGCCCTTGGCGTCGCTCTGCACAGCCGATTCCGGCAGCAGCGGGGCATTGCCCGAGCCGCTGGTGATCGTCGCCGACGCGAAACCGCCGGGGCGGATCGCGTCATTATAGGCGACCGCGATGCGAGCGATGCCCTGGCGGGTCTGCGGATCGACGACCGGCGATACCTGCCAGACGCGACCGCTGAAATGCTGGTTGCTGCCGACCGGGGTCACGGTCGCGCTGTTGCCGGCGCGCAGCGTTGCCAGATCGGCTTCGGCCACCTGCGCCTGCATTTCCATCTCGCCATCCTTGGCCATGCGGAACAATGTGCCGCCGCCGGCCTGGACGATCTGGCCGGGCTCGACCGTGCGGGTCAGCACCAGCCCGGATGCCGGCGCGCGGATGTCCAGGCGGCCGGTGCGGGCGCGCTGTTCGGCCAGTTGCGCCTCGGCCACGCGGACCTGGGCGACGGCCTGGTCACGAGTTGCGGTGCGCTGGTCGATGTCGGCGGCGCTGATGAAGCCACGGCCGACCAATGCCTTGGCGCGTTCCAACTGGGCCTGGGCCAGCTTGGCATTGGCGCGCTGCACCTCGACCTGGGCGGCCAGCGAATTGACCTGCTCGCTCTGGACCGAGCGTTCGACGGTAGCCAGCACCTGGCCGGCACGGACCCAGTCGCCCGGTTGCACCAGCACGCGCGTCACCATGCCGCCTTCGCCGACCACGCCGACCGGCATGTCGACACGGGCGGCCAGCGATCCGGTGCTGCTCACGGTGCGGGCAACCATCGTCTGGCCGGGGGTCAGTACGGTCACGACCGGTGCCTGCGGAGCGGCGTCGGGTGCGGCGGCATCCTTGCCACGCATCGACAGCGCGACAGCCACCGCCACCAGCGCAACCGCAACAACGCCACCGATGATCAGCAGCCGGCGGCGACGGCGAATCCGGTCTTCGTCATCGACCAGGATCGCGGACGATTCGCCCGTCAGCGTAGTTTCGTAATTCATGCCGTTTCCATCTCTCCGGCGGGTTCCGCCCAAACTCGGAACTGTGTTATATGAATATATCACCGCCCTCAAGCCCCAATATCACGCTTGGACGGGCCTTCGCAAAGCCAATTGTGCTGATGCGAAAGGGCTGGCGGGCTCTTGCATCTTGTCCGTCTCTTGCCAAAGGGGCCGGACTATGTCGCTATGCCGCGCCTTGGGGCGGGTTGGCTAATATAAGAGGATGCGCACCATGGAATTGCTGGGATGGATCATGACGGGCCTGCTCGCGGGGGCATTGGCGCGGCTGGTCATGCCGGGCCGCGATCCGGGGGGCTGCGTCGTCACCATCCTGTTGGGCATGGCCGGGGCCTTGCTGGCGGCCTTTGTCGGGCAGATCATGGGCTTTTATGCACCGGGTCAGCGTGCCAGCTTCATCGCCGCCGTGCTGGGCGCGATCGCGGTGCTGGCGCTCTATCGCTGGTTCAGCGTCCGGCGCTGACGCAAAAAGGCCGCGTCCTTTTGGGAAGGACACGGCCTTTAATATGGAATGTCCGGTCGTTAGCGGACCGATCCGCGCCGTACCAGGTTGACGATCGCCAGCAGGATGACCGCACCCAATAGCGAAACGAGGAAGCTGTAGAGCGTCAGTCCGGCATTGTTGATCGAGCCGCCACTGAAGATCAGGCCGCCGATGAAGGCGCCGACGATGCCGACGACGATGTTCAGCAGGATGCCCTGCTGCGCATCGGTGCGCATGATCATGCTGGCGAGCCAGCCAATGATGCCGCCGACGATAAGCCACAAGATGATGCCCATGTTACTCTCCTTGACCACACCCCCAACGGGTTTGCTGGCTATTCAACCCGGAACATGGCTTCGCGTTCCCGCACAAAATGATTCCGCCTTGGAAACCATCCCCGACCCGCAACGCGAAAGGGGCCGCCGGACGGTCTGTCCGGCGGCCCCCGCATCATTTTCTACGGTGTCCGCCCGTCGGCGGCACCCGATCTCTCAATATTTCTGCTGCCGCTCGTAGAGCGACTTATAATATTGGATGCGCGTGACGCGCAGGCCATGCATGCCCGAACGGTCCACCGCGCGTTGCCAGCTGGCAAATTCTTCCAGCGTCAGACTGTAGCGGGCGCATGCTTCGTCCACGGTCAGCAGACCTCCATTGACGGCAGCGACGACTTCTGCCTTGCGACGCACCACCCAGCGAGTGGTGTTCACGGGCGGCAGATTTTCCAGCGTCAGGGGTTCGCCGAGCGGTCCTACGACCTGTGCAGGCCTGATTTTCTGGTTCTCTATCATCTTTACCCTCAATTAGCGGCATTGGCGTTGCCGAATTCAGCAGCGAAACCTCGTTGTCACATCAGCCCTGAAGATCGGCTAAAGCCCCAAGGTAAACACAGGCTTCATCATCCTTGCCCCACCCCTAAATGGCTCGCGATCAGCGGGTTAAAGCTTCCTGCGAGACGAACGGCTTCGATCTTGCCGTCGGAACGTGGCGCGAAAACCTCGGCCAGTTCCTGAATCCAGTCCTCCATCCCGTCCTGCCCCCGCAGGACGCCCGCGACCGCCAAGGCCGTGGGACTGGCCGCCTGCGCCGCAGCCGAAGCCGCCCGCAGGAAAGGCCAGGCCGGGACGCGTGCCCGGCCTGTCGGCCTTGTCAGGGCGGGTTTCAGCCCGCCTGTCCGGAGAAAACTCAGATCCATGACCAGGCTTCTACCGGGCTAATCGATAAGGTCCGGTAAATGCCGGACACATTTTCGTCATCGAAACGATGCGCCTCTTGGGGAAGATGCTGGAACGCGGCGCCGCCTGCGACTATATGGGCGGCCATGCAGCCCGAATTTCAGCTCCCAGAGCCGCTCTCGCAGCGGCGCATTGTCGTTGCCATGTCCGGCGGCGTGGACAGCAGCGTCGTCGCCGCGCTCGCCGCGAAGACCGGCGCGGAAGTGATCGGCGTGACGCTCCAGCTTTACGATCATGGCGCGGCCGTCGGCCGTACCGGCAGCTGTTGCGCGGGGCAGGATATCCGCGATGCGCGCGCCGTCGCCGACCGCATCGGCATTGCGCATTATGTCTTTGATTATGAAAGCCAGTTTCGCGATTCGGTGATCGCCGACTTTGCCGATGAATATATGGCCGGCCGCACCCCCATCCCGTGCGTGAAATGCAATATGGGGGTGAAGTTCACCGACCTGTTCCAGATCGCGCGAGACCTGGGTGCCGACTGTCTGGCGACCGGTCATTATGTTCGCCGGGTCGAAGGGCCGCAGGGCGCGGAACTGCACCGCGCCGCCGATCCGGCGCGCGACCAGAGCTATTTCCTGTTCGCCACGACTCAGGCCCAGCTCGACTATCTGCGTTTCCCGCTGGGCGGCCTGCCCAAGCCGCAGGTGCGCGAGATCGCCGCCGAACTCGGCCTGTCGGTGGCGTTGAAGCCCGACAGCCAGGACATCTGCTTCGTGCCCGATGGCGATTATGCCAAGATCGTGCGCAAGCTGCGCCCCGATGCGGACGAGGGCGGCGACATCGTCCATGTCGATGGCCGGGTGCTGGGCCGGCACAAGGGGCTGATCCATTATACGGTCGGCCAGCGCAAGGGGCTGGAAATTGGTGGCCAGGCCGAACCGCTCTATGTCGTGCGGCTCGATGCCGAAGGACGGCGGGTGATCGTCGGGCCGAAGGTCGCGCTGGCCGTGTCGGGCGCGCGCCTCAGCGACATCAACTGGCTTGGTCGCGATTTTACCGGGCCTTTGACGGCCAAGGTCCGCTCCATGGCCAAGCCGGTTCCGGCGCGCCTCGAAGGAGACCGGCTGATCTTCGACGCGCCCGAATATGGTGTCGCGCCAGGGCAGGCGGCGGTTCTCTACGCCGGCGATCAGGTGCTGGGCGGCGGCTGGATCGCCGCGACCGAGGCTGCGCTGGCCGAGGCCGCCTGAGCCGGCGGCACGGCCAATTGTGACATTTATATTTCCTTTCGTGCCCGATTCGATCTAGCGTCCCCGCCCCGGGGCACCGCTCGCAACAAGGGGCGCACGGATGGACAACCGCGAAGTCGAGCTGAAGCTGGAATTTGACCCGGCCGATCGCGCCCTGCTGGCCGATGCGCCGCTGTTTGCCGGGCAGAAGGGGCAGGCGGCCCATCTGGTTGCGACCTATTTCGACACCCCCGCGCTCGATCTGCACCGTGCCGGTTTTTCGCTGCGCGTCCGGCGCAAGGGGCGTGCCCATGTTCAGACGATCAAGGCTGATGGCGGCAGGGCGGCTGGCCTCTTTGCCCGCTCGGAATGGGAAAAGCCGGTCGACGGCAATGTCCCGCTGTTCGATTCGATTCCCGATCCGCTCGATCGGGCCGTCGGTGCCGCCACTGTCGCGACCGCCGACAAGATTTTTGTCACCGATATCGAACGCACCGTGCATCGTCTCAATCGGGACGGGCAGGGGGTCGAATGCGCGATCGACATCGGCCGGGTTCGGGTCGGCCGTCGTGCCACCCCGCTGGCAGAGGTGGAACTGGAATTATTGTCGGGCGATCCGGCGCTGCTCTTTGCCATGGCCCGTCAGCTCAACGACCTGGTGCCGCTGCGCCTGGGCATGCGTTCCAAGTCGGACCGCGGCTATGCCCTGCTGGCGAAGGAACGGCGCAAGCCGGCAAAGGCCGAACCCATTGCGATCGCACCGGACGCAACCGTCGAGCAGGCCTTTCGTGCCATCGCCCAGGGCTGCATCCGCCAATTCCGCCTGAACGAGGATCTGCTGTTCACCACCGGTGCGCCCGGCGCGCTGCATCAGGCGCGGGTGGGGCTGCGCCGGCTGCGCTCGGCGCTGTCGATCTTTGCGCCGGTGCTGGCGGGCGACCCGGCACTCGCGCCGCTCAGGGATGGCCTGCGTGCGCTCGCTGCCACGCTGGGCCGGGTCCGCAATATCGACGTTCTGTTGCCCAGCCTGCCTGATGATGCCGCCGCCCGCCTCGCGCTTGTCCGGGCGGAAGCGCTGGCCGACGCCGAACTGCGCCTGCAGGCGCGCGAGACCCGTATCCTGATGCTGGATCTCGCCGAATGGCTGGCGCTGGGCGACTGGTGTAGCCAGCCGGCCGATGCCGCTTTGCTGCATGGGCCTGTCAGGCCCTTTGCTGCCGAAATCCTGTCGGATCGACACAGGCGGCTGAAGCGCAAGGGGAAGAATCTTGCCAGGCGCAGCGACGAGCGGCGCCATCAGGCCCGCATCGCCGCCAAGAAACTCCGCTACGCCAGCGAATTTTTCGCGCCGCTTTTCCCGAAGAACAAACAGCAGCGGCGCCATGCTGCCTTCTCCGCCATGCTGGAAAAGCTGCAGGATGATCTGGGCGCGCTCAACGATCTGGCGACCGCGCCCGCCACCCTCGCGGCGGCCGGTATCGACTTCGATTGGCCCGCGCCGGATGACAAGGCGCAGCGCCGCCTGCTGCGCCGCGCCGAAAAGGCCTATGCCGCTCTGCTCGACACCAGGCGCTTCTGGGGCTGAGCCTTCCAGCCATCGTGGCCCGAAAATCTTGTGCTTTGGCGCTCCGATGGCTAAGGCCCGCCGGTCATGACTCGCCCGATCACCTTCGCCATCCCCAAGGGCCGCATCCTCGAAGAGGCGCTGCCCCTGCTCGCCAAAGCCGGTATCGAACCGGAGGCGGAATTTCATGACAAGAAGAGCCGGGCGCTGCGCTTCGCCACCAACCGGCCCGATGTGTCGATCATCCGCGTGCGCGCCTTCGACGTGGCGACCTTCGTCGCCCATGGCGCAGCCCAGATCGGCATCGTAGGTTCCGACGTGGTCGATGAGTTCGATTATTCCGAACTTTACGCTCCGGTGGACCTCAATATCGGCCATTGCCGCCTGTCGGTCGCCGAGCCGGCGGATGCGGGCGACGAGGATCAGGCGGCGATGAGCCATGTCCGCGTCGCCACCAAATATCCCCATCTCACCCGCAAATATTATGAGGCGCGCGGGCTTCAGGCCGAATGCGTGAAATTGAATGGCGCGATGGAACTGGCGCCCTCGCTCGGCCTGTCGCGCCGGATCGTCGACCTTGTGTCCTCGGGCGCCACGCTCAAGGCCAATGGCCTGGTTGAAACCGCGATCATCATGCCGGTTTCGGCGCGGCTGATCGTCAATCGCGCCGCCTACAAGATGCGTTCGGCCGATCTCACCACGCTAGTGGAGGCGTTCCGCAAGGCTGTGGAGGTGCGCGATGCCGCTTAGGCTCGACAGCAAGGCCGCCGGTTTCGCGGCCGATTTCACCGCTCTGGTCGATGCCCGGCGCGAGGCGGATGAGGATGTGTCCCGCGACGTCGGCGCCATCCTGAAGGCCGTGCGCGCCCATGGCGACACGGCGCTCGCCGATTATACCAGCCGCTTTGACCATCATGATCTGGATGTTAGCGGCTGGGCGGTCGATCCGGCCGACTGTCGCGCCGCGCTCGAGGGCCTGTCAACGCCGCTGCGCGACGCGCTCGAACTCGCGGCCGCGCGCATCACCGCCTATCATGAAAAGCAAAGGCCGGTGGATAGTGACGGTATCGACGCCGCCGGCGTGCGCCTCGGCGCGCGCTGGACCGCGGTGGATGCTGCTGGCCTTTATGTGCCGGGTGGCCGCGCCGCCTATCCCAGCTCGCTGCTGATGAACGTCATCCCCGCCAAGGTCGCGGGCGTACAGCGCATCGCCATGGTCACGCCAACGCCGAAAGGGGAAATCAACCCGCTGGTGCTGGCCGCTGCCCAGATCGCGGGGATCGAGGAAATCTGGCGCGTCGGTGGCGCGCAGGCCGTCGCCGCACTGGCCTATGGCACCGATCGCATCAAGCCGGTTGACGTCATCACCGGTCCCGGCAATGCCTGGGTCGCCGAAGCCAAGCGCCAGCTCTACGGCGTGGTCGGCATCGACATGGTTGCCGGCCCGTCCGAAATCGTGGTCGTTGCCGATGGCCGGAACGACGCCGACTGGATCGCCGCCGATCTCCTGAGCCAGTCGGAACATGACCCGACCAGCCAGTCGATCCTCTTTACCGACGATGCCGCCTTTGCCGACGCCGTCGAACGGGCAGTTATGCGCCGCCTGCCGCTGCTGTCGACGCAGGCCGTCGCCACCACCAGCTGGGCCGCCAATGGCGCGATCATCCTGGTCCGCGACCTGGATGAAGCGATGCCGCTGGTCGATCGACTCGCGCCCGAACATCTGGAACTCGCTGTCGACGATCCCGACCGCTATTTCGCGCAGGTCCGCCACGCCGGCTCGGTCTTCCTTGGCCGCATGACGCCCGAGGCGGTGGGCGATTATGTCGCTGGCCCCAACCATGTGCTGCCGACCGGTCGCCGGGCGCGCTTTTCCTCGGGCCTTTCGGTGCTCGATTTCATGAAGCGCACCAGTTTTCTTGGCCTTACCCCCGCCGCGATCCAGGCGATCGGCCCCGCGGCCGTCGCTCTTGCGGAGGCGGAAGGGCTGCCCGCACACGCCGCATCGGTCGCGCTGCGGCTCTGATTTCTTCCCGTTCGGTTCGAGCCTGTCGAGAACCGGTTATGCGGGCTTCTCGACAGGCATGATATTCACGGATTAGAAAGCCGCATGAACGACCGCTCCAAATCCCGCTCCGCCGCGCGCCTCGCCGCGGTCCAGGCGCTCTACCAGCTCGAAATGGAGGGCACGCCGCTCCATCTGCTGCTGCACGAATTCCACGAACATCGCCTGGGTGCGACGATCGAGGATGTGACCTATGCCGAGGCTGAGCAGAATTTCTTCGATGATGTCGTGTCGGGCGTCGACCGTCGCCGCGCCGAGATTGACGGGCTGATCAGCGCGCGCCTGTCGAGCGGCTGGACCCTCGACCGCCTCGACAAGCCGATGCGCCAGATCCTGCGCGCGGGCACCTATGAACTGCTCGCCCGTCAGGATGTCGCGACCGGCACCGTCATCAGCGAATATGTCGACGTCGCCCACGCCTTCTACGACAAGCGCGAAGCCGGCTTCGTCAACGGCCTGCTCGACGGTGTGTCGAAGGACGTGCGGAAATAAGGTTGCACGGACGCGTTCTGTAATGGACGTCATCCCGGATTTGATCCGGGATCCATTCAGCGCTTCCTCGCCAACATAGCGCGCAATGGATCCCCGCGTCCGCGGGGATGACGGATGATTCTGTAGAAGCGGGTGCTGGGATAGAGATTACATCATGTCCGCCGAATCCCGCTTCCTCACCCTGCTGCGCCTGCTCGCCCATGATCCTGCCGCGCAGGGTTTGCAGGACGATGTCGCGGTGCTGCCGGTCGGCGACACGCGTCTCATCCTTACCAGCGACACGATGGTGGAGGGCGTCCATTATCTCCCCACCGATCCGCCGGCCGATATCGGCTGGAAACTGGCGGCGGTGAATCTGTCGGACCTTGCCGCCAAGGGCGCGAAGCCCGTGGGCTGCCTGCTCAACTACAGCCTGTCGGGCGACGATGGCTGGGACGCAGCTTTCCTCGAAGGTCTGGGCGAGGCGCTGGAGCGTCATGCCATGCCGCTGCTCGGCGGTGACACGGTCAGCATGCCCGCCGGCGCACCGCGCAGCTACAGCCTGACCGCGATCGGTGAGGCGACCAGCACGCCGGTCCCCAGCCGCGCCGGCGCGCGGGCGGGCGACCGCCTCTATGTCACCGGGCCGGTCGGCGATGCCGGCATCGGTCTCGACCTTGCCCGCGCCGATCCTGCCGCATCCGGCCCGCTGGTCGCCGCCTATCGCCGACCGCGCCCGCGTCTGGCAGAGGGCACCTTGCTGGCCCGCCTCGCAACCGCGATGATGGACCTGTCCGACGGCCTGCTGATCGATGCCGCGCGCATGGGCGCGGCCAGCAACCTCGCCGTCACCATCGACCATATCCCGCTATCCCCGGCGCTCGAAAGCGTGCGCGGTGCCAGCACCGCGATCCAGCTCGCCGCTGCCCGTGCCGGCGACGATTATGAACTGCTTTTCGCGCTGCCGCCCGGCGTGTCGCCGCCGGTGCGCGCGATCCCGATCGGCCGTTTCGCAGAAGGGGCGGGCCTGACCCTGCTGATCGACGGCGCGGTCATGCCGTTGCCCGACCGGCTTGGCTGGGAACATGGCTGATCTGGATCATTGCGCTACCGGCTTGACGCGCGCCGCCTGACCTGTAGCTTCCTATCACCCTATTCTCAGCCGGTTGGAGCGCCCGATGCGCATCGTCCTGTTGCTGATTGACGCGGTGCCCGATGCCGGCGTTTCTCCGTCCGGCCGCCCGCTGTTGTGCCCTTCGCCCGCCCGTCATTCCCTGCGGAGCGATCGATGACAGCAACAATAGGGGGAGAGGAACAAGCATGCAGATAGTCCATATCGCCATAGGGTGCGGCCTGCTGGCCGTGCTCTACGGGCTTTTCACCAGTCGCCAGGTGCTCGCCGCACCGGCGGGCAATGAAACCATGCAGGCGATTGCGGGGGCGATCCAGGAGGGGGCGAAGGCCTATCTCGGCCGCCAATATACCACCATTGCGGTGGTCGGCATCGTCGTCGCCGTTCTTGTCTTCCTCTTTTTGGGGATAACCTCTGCCATCGGCTTCCTGATCGGCGCGATCCTGTCGGGCGCGGCCGGCTTCATCGGCATGAACATCTCGGTCCGCGCCAATGTGCGTACGGCAGAGGCGTCGCGCGGCACGTTGCAGAGCGGCCTCACCGTCGCCTTCCGGGCCGGCGCGATCACCGGCATGCTGGTGGCGGGCCTTGCCTTGCTCGCGATCAGTGTCTTCTTCTGGTATCTGACCGGCCCGGCCGGCCATGCCCCCGATGACCGTCTGGTGATCGACAGCCTGGTCGCGCTGGCCTTCGGCGCCAGCCTCATTTCGATTTTCGCGCGACTGGGCGGCGGCATCTTCACCAAGGCGGCCGATGTCGGCGCTGATCTGGTCGGCAAGGTGGAGGCCGGCATCCCGGAGGATGACCCGCGCAACCCGGCGGTGATTGCGGACAATGTCGGCGACAATGTCGGCGACTGTGCCGGCATGGCGGCCGACCTGTTCGAAACCTATGTCGTTACCGTCGGCGCCACCATGGTGCTGACCGCATTGCTGGTAACCGGCGTCGACAACGCCTTCCTGATGCGCTTGATGGCCTTGCCGCTGATTGTCGGCGGGGTGTGCATCATCACCTCGATCATCGGCACCTATATGGTCCGCCTCGGCGCCAGCCAGTCGATCATGGGCGCGCTCTACAAGGGCTTCTGGACCACCGCGATCCTGTCGATCCCGGCGCTCTGGTTCGTCACCCATTATACGCTGGGTGATCTCAATACCCCGTTCGGCACCGATCTGGATGGCGTTGGCGGCTATACCGGCATGGCGCTGTTCTGGTCGATGATGGTGGGGCTTGCCGTCACCGGCCTGCTGGTCGTCATCACCGAATATTATACCGGCACCAATTATCGCCCGGTCCGTTCGATCGCCAAGGCATCGGAAACCGGCCATGGCACCAATGTCATTCAGGGCCTCGCCATCAGCCTGGAATCGACCGCGCTGCCGACGATCGTGATCGTGATCGGCATCATCGTCGCCTATCAGCTGGCGGGCCTGATCGGCATCGCATTTGCCGCCACCGCGATGCTGGCGCTGGCCGGCATGGTGGTCGCGCTCGACGCCTATGGCCCGGTCACCGACAATGCCGGCGGCATCGCCGAAATGGCCCATCTCGACGACAGCGTCCGGGTGAAGACCGATGCGCTCGACGCGGTCGGCAACACAACCAAGGCGGTGACCAAGGGCTATGCCATCGGCTCGGCCGGCCTGGCCGCGCTGGTGCTGTTCGGCGCCTATACGGAGGATCTCAAATTCTACAATTCGGCTCTCGGCCTTACCGAGCCGGTCGATTTCAGCCTGTCCAACCCCTATGTCATCGTCGGCCTGCTGCTGGGCGCGCTGCTGCCCTATCTGTTCGGCGCGATGGGTATGACGGCGGTCGGCCGGGCGGCCGGCGACGTGGTCAAGGACGTGCGTGACCAGTTCGCCACCAACAAGGGCATCATGGAAGGGACGTCGCGCCCCAATTATGCCCGCACCGTCGACCTCGTCACCCGCGCCGCGATCAAGGAAATGATCATCCCGTCGCTGCTGCCGGTGCTGGCGCCGATCGCGGTCTATTTCATCATCGCGGCGGTCGCGGGCGTGCCCAACGGCTTTGCCGCGCTGGGCGCGTTGCTGCTGGGCGTCATCGTCTCGGGCTTGTTCGTCGCCCTGTCGATGACCTCGGGTGGCGGCGCCTGGGACAATGCCAAGAAATATATCGAGGATGGCCATCATGGCGGCAAGGGCAGCGAGGCGCACAAGGCCGCGGTGACCGGCGACACGGTGGGTGACCCCTACAAGGATACCGCCGGCCCGGCGGTCAACCCGATGATCAAGATCACCAATATCGTGGCGCTCTTGTTGCTCGCGGCGCTTGCGCACGGCGCTTAACCCGGTTTTAAATCGCCGGACTGACGATGACCCCGCCCGGCAACGGGCGGGGTCATGTTTGACTGGGGGGTATGTTTGAAACCGATTCTATCCGCCGCAGCTTGCGCGCTCGCGGCTTTTGCACCTGCTGTCTCTGCGCAAACCGATCCGACCAAGGCCGACGCTGGCAAGGTGCCGGCGACCGTCGCCAAGACCTGGCCGATCGAGGCCTTCGCCGAACTGCCGGCAATGGATTCACCCGAACTCTCGCCTGATGGCGCGCGCGTCGCCGCGCGGATCGCGATCAAGGGCGTGCAGCAATTGGTGATCGCCGAAGTGAAAGGCGGCAATGTTCGCACCATGGGCCTGGGCGAAAATGACCTCAACTGGTGGCGCTGGGTCAATAATGACTGGCTGATCGTCGGCATCGGCGCGGAAACCAATGTGCAGGGCATGCCCTGGTCGATCAGCCGCGTCGCCAGCATCAAGGCGGACGGCACCAAGGCCAGCATCCTTGCCAAGGCCGTCGCCGCGCAAAATGGCGACGATGTCATCTGGGTCGCCCGTGATGGCAGCCCGCGCATCCTGCTCTCCTACCAGACCTCCATCTATTATGATGATCTTGGTTTCTGGCCGCAGGTTAGCGAGGTGGACGTCAGCACCGGCAAGATGCGCACCGTCGTTGCGTCGCGCCAATATGTGCGCAGCTGGTATGCCGATGCGACCGGCGCGGTGCGCATGGGGGTGGGCTATAATGACACGACCCGTTCCTCGAAACTGCTCTACCGCCCCGATGGTCGCGGCAGCTTCCGCGTGGTCGACAAGGCTAATCGGCGCCGCCATGAATCGCTGATCGTGCCGATGCTGTTCACTGCCGATCCGGGTAAGGCGATCGCCAGCGACGATCGCGACGGCACCGATGCCTTCTATGAACTGGACCTAGGCACGCTTGAATTGGGCAAGAAGCTCTATGAAGCGCCCGGCTTCGATCTTGGCGGGCTGGAGGTCGACGCCGCCGGCACCGGCATGGCAGGCGTGCGCTACACCGCCGATGCGCCAGCCGTACACTGGTTCGACCCGACCCTAGCGAAGATTCAGGCCGATATCGACAAGGCCGTGGGTGATCGCCGCGCGCGCATCATCTCGACCAGTCAGGATTTGAAGAAACTGATCGTCCATGTCGGCGCCGCCAGCCAGCCGGGGGCCTATTATTATTATGACACCGATTATGGCGCCATGTCGCTGCTGTCGAAGGTCAGCGAGACGCTGGGTGTCCGGCCCCAACTCTCCCCGGTCAAGACGATCCGCTACAAGGCGCGTGATGGCCTGGAGATCGCGGCGGTGCTGACCCTGCCTTATGGCAAGGAGGCGAAGGATCTCCCGCTCATCCTCATGCCTCATGGCGGCCCCTTCGCCCGCGACGCGGAGACCTGGGACTGGTGGGTGCAGTTCCTGGCCAATCGCGGCTATGCGGTGATCCAGCCCAATTATCGTGGCTCGTCGGGCTATGGCACGGAGTTCGCGGCCAAGGGCGAGGGGCAATGGGGCCGTGCCATGCAGGACGATCTTAATGACGCGGTCGACTGGACGGTGAAGCAGGGCATTGCCGATGCCAAGCGGGTCTGCGTCGTCGGCGCCTCCTATGGTGGCTATGCCGCGATGCGCGCGGCCCAGCGCGATGGCGGCAAATATCGCTGCGCCGTCTCCTATGCCGGCGTGTCGGATCTGGGCGCGATGATGCGCTATGACCGGCGCTTCCTGAATTCCGGCGCCAGCGGTGACTGGCTGAAGGAGCAGGCACCCGATTTCGGCAGCGTATCGCCGATCAACTACGCCGCCGGCTTCTCGACGCCGATCCTGCTGATGCATGGCAAGAAGGATCGGCGCGTGCCGGTCGGCCAGTCCCGCGAGATGGCGGAAAAGCTCAAGGCCGCCGGCAAGGTGGATGGCCGCGACTATATCTATGTCGAACAGCCGCTGGCCGACCATTTCTTCTCGCGCCAGGCCGACCGGCTGGAATTTCTCCAGCGGCTAGAAGCCTTCCTGAAGGCGCATAACCCCGCCTGACCAGAGCGCGGCGCGACCGTCAGAAGTCGCGCCGCAATTCCAGGAAGACGGTGCGCGGCCGGCCGACAAAGGCGCCCTTGCGCGCATCGAAGGTGGCGACGGCATAGGTCTTGTCGAAGATATTCTCGACCCGGATCATCGCCTCGGCAAAGCCCAGATCCTGGGTGATGCTGCCGTCGAACACGGTGAAGCCGGAAATATGCGCGCCGCGCCGGTCGATCTGGCCCGACACATATTGGCCGCCCAGCGCCAGCGCCGTGCCCCAGGCGGGGATTTGATAGCGGGACCATAGCCCGGCCTGATGATGCGGGGCGTTGGGGAAGCGGCCGCCGACCGCATTGTCGATCGTCGCGCCCTCCGCACTGTCGGTGATGCGCGCGTCATTATAGGCGTAATTTGCGGTCAGCACCCAGTTCTTGCTGAGGTCGGCCGCCAGCGTCAGCTCGATCCCCTTGCTGGTGACTTCACCGACGGGCGACAGCTGGTCCAGGCCATTGACCGGTTCCAGATCGGGATCGACCTGCACGATGCCGTTGCGCACGATATGATAGAGCGCGATCGTCGGCTGCAATTTGCCCTGCATCAGTTCGCCCTTGGCGCCGACCTCGAACTGGCGGCTGGCGATCGGGGCGAAGGGGCCGCCGACCGCCGGATTCTGGTTGCCGGGGCTTTGTGGCTCGAAGCTCTGGGCATAGCTGCCATAAAGGGACACCGACTGCACCGGCTTGTAGATGCCGCCGACGCGCCAGCTCCAGCGACCGCCATCGGCATAGGCGCCGCCAATCTCGTCCTTGTCGTCGAACCAGTCATGGCGCACGCCGCCGACCAGGATGACATGGTCGCCGATATCGGCCTGTTCCTGGGCATAGACGCCGTAGCGATGGGCGCGCGACGCATTCACTTCCGGGATCAGGCCGGCCAGATCCGCCTCGGTCGGGTTGCTCAGGCCATAGACGGGATTGCTCAGCGACAGGCCCGGCACGCCCTTGATCGTCACGCCGCTGAAATCCTGGGTCTCGCGATACCAGTCGGCGCCGACCAGCAATGTATGCTTGATCCCGCCGGTCTCCAGCCTAGCGATCATGTTGCTCGCCAGGCTCGCGCCCTCGATCGTGCGATGCTGCGATCGGAATTCGCGCGGCTGGGTATCGACCACGCCATCGCCGTCGGTGTCGATCGGCCCCAGCGGTTCATGATAGCGCTGATATTCGGTATAACGGAACCAGCGGCCCGATGCATTGATGCTGACCGCATCCGACAGCCGGCTGTCGAGCCGCGCCTGCAGCACGGTGCCCTTCAGGTCCAGTCTGTCGTTCTTTTCATTATGGGTCCAGCTCCGGTCGGCCAGGAAATTCCCGTCCGCATCGATCGCCACGCCGCGCAGCCGGTTGCCGGGCAGATCCTGGTCATAACGGGTCGCCTGCACCGTCAGGCTGGTGTCGGGCGCCAGCTTGAACTTCAGCCCGCCGTCCGCGACCAGGCTGCGGCTGCCGGAAAAGCGCTGCACCGTGTCGAAGCTTTCATAGAACAGGCCGGCCCGCCCGGCGACCACGCCATTGGCGTCGATCGGCCCGGTCACTTCGCCCGACGCGCCATAGCGATCATAATTGCCGACCACCGCGCGTACCGACGCGGCGAACTTGTCCTGCGGCTTCTTCGTCACATAATTGACCATGCCGCCGGGCGAACTGGCGCCGTAAAGCATGCCGACCGGCCCCTTCAGAAACTCGACCCGGTCGATGCTGAACAGGTTCGGCACGGCAAAGCCCTGGAACGGGTCGCCACGCAGCCCGTCATAGAACATCGCCTCCTGGCGGAAGCCGCGATAGGTGACGGTGGCATATTGGTTGGCGCTGACGCCGGCGACATTGCGATAGAGGTCGGTGATATCGCGCGCGCCCTGGTCGCGGATCAGCTCGCTGGTGATGACTTGGACGGATTGGGGAATGTCCATCGGATCGGCCGGGATCTTGCCGATCTCGCTATCCTCGACGCGATAGAGTTTCTGTGCGCGGGCGGTGACCAGGATGTCGCTGTCGCCGGCGGCCGCATCAAGCGGCGCCTGTGCCAGCACGGGCAGTGGCGCGAACAGGAAGGGCAGGGCGCAAAGGCGCGCGAGGCGGAGGCTGGGCAAGGCGGCGATCCCGTTGAAATGGAAGAAGAATGGAGCCGGTTCGCTCCTTCTGGCCTCTCCTCGATGTCGCCCGGCTAATGATATTGCGATTATATTGCAATATGTAACAGGCTGATTTGGCGCGACATGTTCCGGTCCGCCGAATGTCGGACGGAGGATGTGCACATCAGCAATCGTCCGGACTGCCATTGCCACAAAATGGAAATCAAACTGACGCGGCCATGTAATCGAATCGTCATAAAGGCCCGCGACCCCTGTTGGAGAGCAATGCCCGATGCGCCGCCTGTCCCTCTGCCTTTTCGCCCTGATGGCGCTGCCCGCGACCGCCCATGCCAGCGAGGATGAGCAACTCTGGACCACCACCAGCGCGACGGTGAAACTGTCCGACCATTGGCGCCTCCAGCAGGAGATCGTGGCCCGCTTCAGCAATGATCGCGACGGCCTGTACGAGGTCGAGAGCAACACGCTGGTCGGCTACAAGCTCAACGAGCGGATGACGGTCTGGGCGGGCTATACCCATGACCCGCAATATGATGGCGGCGATTTCACTGTGATGGAACATCGCGTCCGTGAACAGGTGACGTTCGACAATATCCTCAAGCTCGGCCCGGTGTCGGTCAGCGCGCGGATGCGCATGGAGCAGCGCTGGCGTGAAGGAATTGATGGCACCGCCTGGCGCCTGCGGCCCTATGTGAAGCTGACAATGCCCTTCAAGGAAGGCGGCAAGACCGCGCTGATCCTCAGCCATGAGAGTTTCATCGATCTCAACAAGACCAATTTCCAGCGTGTCCAGGGCGAGGAGCGGATGCGCAACATGATCGCGATCACCACGCCGCTGGCGAAGAATATGAATGCCGAGATCGGCTATCTCCACCAGCATGGCTTCCGCCCCGATGCCGATGACAGCAACGACAATGTCGCTTCGCTTTCGCTCAGCTTCAGTTTCTGATCGCTGGATTGAGTCGAGGGAAGCCTGAGTAGCCCCTAGTTTTCTAGACGCCTTGAGCTATCAAAGCCTGCTGTCGTTCAAACTCGACGGGCGACAGCATCCCGTTCCTGACATGCTTACGGATCGGGTTGTAGAACATCTCGATATAATCGAACACGTCCTGCCGGGCCTCTTCGCGTGTTTTATAGGTGCGTCGCCGGATGCGCTCGCGCTTGAGCGAAGAGAAGAATCTCTCGGCGACAGCATTATCATGGCAGTTTCCCCGGCGGCTCATGGAGTGTTCCAGATTGTGAGCCCTGATGAAGGCAGCCCAGTCCATGCTGGTGAACTGCGAGCCCTGGTCGGAATGGATGAGCACGCGGGTCTTCGGCTTGCGCCGCCAGACCGCCATGTGCAGGGCCTGCAAAACCACATCGGTTGTCTGACGGCTTTGCATCGACCATCCCACCACGCGGCGTGAGTACAGGTCGAGCACGACTGCCAGATAGGCGAAGCCTTCCATCGTGCGGATATAGGTGATGTCCGTCACCCAGGCGCGATCGGCCTGTGCCACGTCGAACTGGCGATCCAAGGTGTTTGCAGCGACGGCCGAAGGCCTTCCACCTGAACTGCCCGGACGTCGCTTGTAACCGATCTGTGCCTTGATGCCTGCCAGGCTGGTCAGGCGGGCGACGCGATTAGGACAGCAAGTCTCGCCCTGATCGAGCAGATCATCGTGCAGCTTGCGATAGCCATAGACCTTGCCGCTGTCCTTCCAGGCTTGCCGGATCAGCGCGGTCTGCCGGGCATCTTCCTGTGCACGATGGCTCAACGGGCTCTTCTGCCAAGCATAGAAACCGCTGGGCTGGATCGCTAGGCACCGGCACATCGCACGAACGCCAAACTGGCCCTGATGCTCGGCAACAAAGGCGTATCTCACTTTGCATCTCTGGCGGAACGAAGTGACCGCAGGTCAAATACGCGGTGGCTTTTTTTAGGATGTCGCGCTCCTCCGTCATCCGGGCCAGATCGCGCTTCAATTGCCGTATCTCGGCATCCTTGGCAGCATCGCCAGACGCCGCCTTTCCGAACTGCCGCGCTTCCACATATACAGCGAATGCTGGCTGACGCCGAGCCGCTCGGAAACCTCCGCTACGCGATAACCCCGCTCCGTAATCTGGGCCACCGCATCACGCTTGAACTCATCACTGAAATTGGGCTTCCCCATCATCGCCTCCTGTCCTCAAAATTAGGACCCAAGGCGTCCAGAAATCTAGGGGCTACTCAGAGTTCGTGCGACGCGTGCTGGAAACGGTGGACGAGGAGATGCAGGGCGGGACGACGGCCGACACCCAAAGTCCCTATCTGAACTTCAATGTCTCATTCGGCGCCAACCAACTCGAGCGGCATGCGCACCGCACCGAGCTTGCCTTGGCCATGGTTGAGGATGCCAACAGAAGGGTTGGCGCCGACTTCCGGTCGCTGCGCGCTCTCCATACGGCGCTGCGGTCGCTCCGCCAGACGCGTGAGCAGGTCCACGAGATGCTGGCGCGGGAGAAGTCAGGCGATTTTGGTCGCGACGCGATGCAGTTCATCCAGACGAATCGAAACTCGATACGCATTTCGATCGATCTTGCGCGGCACACGCTCGAGGGACGCGACGACCGTGATCAGCGTTTCGCCGAACTGTTTGGTTCGAGCGCCACCGTGCCTAGGCCGGCGACATCAAACACCGTCACCGCTGACTATAGGGAACCCAACTAAAGGCGCGCGCGAGCACCTACGATTAGAAGCTTCAACGGCAACGACCTTCTGCCAGCCATTCCCCAGCCACGGCTGGATGAGGTGCCTAGAGACTGGGTCGAGATCGGGATCGGGACCGAAACGGTAGATGACGAGCGAGACCGGCGTCAGGCGCAACATATCCGGCAGGTTTTGACGCAGGCGACTGGTGGCCGCTGCAATCGTCGTGCGGCGGTGGAAGCCCGGATCTGAATCGGCACTGCACTCGCTGCTGACTTAAACGGACTGTATCCCCTTTGACGCTTCAGGCCGCGTGCGCTGTCGAACGAATGGAACGCAAAAACTCCACCTCCTCCGGGTGGCGATCGAGCAATTCGATCAGGCCCACAGCAGCATCACTAGGCGGTGTGGAGCCGCTCTCATATTTTTGGAAGGCGCGGCGCCCGCCGCCGATCAGGCGTCCCGCCTCCTCTTGTGTCAGTTTCAATTTGTCCTTCCTGATCCTCCGAACGTGGGCACCATAGGCAGCCTTCAGATCGCGGAACGCTCGGTCAGACTCGGCGAGATCTTCACCGCTGTGGATCGAATCACTTTCATCGTCAGGATACCAGCCGGGCACATCCACTGCGCGCGACAAAGAACCGAAAGCCACGACTTGCTTTCGGACATCACGGCGCAAAGTCTTGCCCGTCTCGGGATGAACGCGTGTTTCAGTCATTGTCGGCCTCCTTGAAGGACGTAAGCACAACATCGATCAGCGTTTCGCCGGCGAACTTCAGATAGAGCCAGCGATCATCCCACGGCAGGTTGTAGGTGTCGTGCCATACCTTCGAGTTCGGCGGACTATGCGCCGTCTCCGACTTCACAAAATCGCCGGTTTCGAGCGCTTGAACCGCCTCCACGATGTCGTCGAGCGAATAGCCTAAGGCTCGCGCGCTCATAATAGCTGCGCGCGTTGCCTCCAGCGTTTCCACTCGGGCGAACTTCGACTTTACCGCCTCAAGATCATGATGCGGCCTGCGCTTGATCGCCATCGCCGATATACACCTTAAAGGTTAATTTCGCAAGGTGAGGGATATCCGATCAATCGGACATGGAGCCAGCAATCTACTCTCGCCTGAAATTCGCCTTCAGAACCCTCCCGCCCACCTGCAATCCATCAAGGTAGTTCGACCAGTGCCGCATCATCCTGACGCGCTCGTCCCAATGGATGCCGCGCGCATAGGCTCGGCGAACATCATTGGATTCGACGTGGGCTAGCTGGCGCTCAATGGCGTCCGGATGCCACTTGCCCATTTCGTTCAAAAGTGTGCTGGCGGTGGCTCTGAACCCATGAGCCGTCACCTCGTCTTTCCCGAACCCAAGCCGTCGGAGCGCGGCATTCAGGGTATTGTCGGTAATGGGCCGCTCAGCGGAGCGGACGCTGGGAAAGAGAAATTTGCCACCGCCGGCGATCGGTTTCAGTTCGGCCAGCATGTCCAGGACCTGCTGCGTGAGCGGCACCTTATGAGGGCGACGCATCTTCGTCTTCGGCGCCGGTATGGTCCAGACGGCCGCCTCGAAATCGAATTCCTTCCATTCGGCCATTCGCAGTTCGCCAGGGCGCGGGAACATATGCGGCAGCATCTTCAGCGCGATTCGCACAGTGGGCTGGCCGTCATGGGCATCCACCGCGCGAAGGAGGCCGCCAAGCGCCTTGGGCTCCAAGATCGCCGCCCGGTGTTGCGGCTTGGGCGTTATCAGAGCCCCGCGAAGATCGACGGCCACGTCCCGCTCGGCCCGCCCGGTCACGATCGCGTAGCGAAAGATCGTGCCGAAGGTGCTGCGAAGGCGGTTTGCCGTCTCATACCGCCCGCGCACCTCGACCGTGCGGAGGGCTTCCAGCAATTCGGGTGCAGTGAGGTCTGCGATGGGTCGGTTGCCAATGAGTGGATAGGCAAGGTCGAGCAGCCAGCGCATCTTCTGTAGCGTCTTGGGCGCACGCCCTTCGATCTCTAGGCGGGCAAGCCATTCATCGGCGATCGCCTTGAAGGTTTCTTCTGATTTGGCCTTTGCCTCGCGAACCTTGGCCTTCCGCACTTCAGCCGGGTCTTGCCCGTCCGCCAGCGCTTCCCGCGCCGCCGTTCTCTTCTCGCGAGCCTTAGCGAGAGATACCTCGGGGTAGCTGCCTAAGGAGAGCGTCTTCTGTTTTCCCAGGAAGCTATAATTCATCCGCCAGAGCCGGCCGCCCGTCTCCTTGACCAGAAGATACCAACCCAAGCCGTCGGTCAGCTTGTAGGGCTTATCCTTTGATTTTGCTGCATTTATCGCCGTAACCGTGAGGGCCATCATGGTATCTCCGAAATGGCAAATTGCCGGATACCATGAAAATACCATGATCAGGGGGTGGCTGATAGTGCACCCCCGGGGACGTGGGGGGGACGATGGGCTATTGAAAAACCCACGTTTTCCGCCATTTTTCAGACGGTGCTGGATGCTGCTGGATGGGGAAAAAAGAACAAATGGTGCCCGGGGACGGATTCGAACCGCCGACACTGCGATTTTCAATCGCATGCTCTACCAACTGAGCTACCCGGGCATCGCGTCTCGGCGGAGGTGACCGCCGGATGGAGGCGTGCCTATAGGCGTCAATCCGGCTCGCTGTCCAGCCCATAATTATCATTTTTTTGCAGGGCTTCGTCGCCCGGCATGCCGGGCACGCGATAGCCCTCGCCCAGCCATTGCAGCAGGTCGCGATCGCGGCATCCCTTGCCGCAGAAGGGGCGGGTTTCCGGCTGTGCGGGCTGGCCGCAAACCGGGCAGGCTGCGGCCTTAGGCGACATGGCCGGCCGCCAGCGACAGCGCGGAATCGGCGCGCAGCGTGACCTCGCCACCCCGACGGCGCGCGAGCTGCTCGATCCAGTCGGCGCGCTTGTGCAGCAGGTCGATGATCGCCGGCGCGGCGGTGATCGTCGCTGCGCCGCCGGTACCATGCCGTTCGGCACGGCGCAGGAGCGCCAGCGCGGCGGTCAGCACCGGATCCTCGCGCAGCAGCTCCATCAGATTGGCGCGCTCGCGGCGGCGGATGATCTGGACGAAGCCGAAGCCGTTGACCGCCGTCCGCTCGAACGGCAGCGGCAGATATTTGTCGATCTGCGCGGCCGCGACGATGCGTTCGTCCTTGTTGTTCATGGTCGGCAGGTCGATGCCGATCGAGCCGGCCAGCCCCATGCGGCGGATCGCCTGGGCCGAGAGCTTCGCGCCCTTGGGGCCGAGCTGCGCCGGCGGCAGGCTGCCGTCGATGTCGATCAGGATCATCGCGGGGGTCAGGAAGATGCGCAGCGCCGCATCCTCGGCACCGACTTCACCGCTGACCGCCTCTTCCATCAGTTCGCTCCAGCCAAGGGCTTCGAGCCGATCTTCCTCATGGGCGGGACAGGGACGGATGGCGACATCGGTGGCGCGCAGCCGCTGCAGCAGGCTGGGGCCGGGATGGACCTTGGAACCGGGCTGGGCGATGCGGCCCTTGGCGCGCTTGCCCCGCCCTTCCTCGGCAATCGCCTCGCGGAAAATTTCGACCAGCACATTGGCGCCCTCGGCCACCTTGGGCGGGATCGGCTCGATCAGCACTTCCTCGCCCGAGATCAGGCGCACGACGCCGCGCTTGCGCGGAATGATGGTCTGGACCAGGCGCCCCTGAAGGATGGCACCGGCACGGGCGACCTCACCCTCGCGCTCGATCAGCGCCTCGACGATACGGCCTTTTTCGATCAGCGCGGCACGGGCCTCGCCAATGCCTTCTTCATAGAGCCATTCGGCCATCATTCAGTTACCTATTTGTCGTGATTTCCGAGCCGTGAAATATACCATTTCACTCGAAATCCCGACGGTCCAATGGATAGCCCGCTGCCTCTAGCAGCGTGCGGGTTTCGTAAAGTGGCAGGCCCATGATCGCACTATGGCTGCCCTGAATGCTGCGAATGAGGCCCGCGGCACGGCCCTGAATGGCATAGCCACCCGCCTTGCCCAGCCCTTCGCCGCTGGCAATATAGCGATCGATCTCGCTACGCTCCAGCCGCTTGAAGATAACGATGCTGGTCGACAGGCGATGCCGTGCAACGCCGGCAGCATCGATCAAGGTGATGGCGCTGTAGACGCGATGCCGGCGCCCTGACAGCAGGTCGAGGCAGGCGCGGACCTCCGCCTCGCTTTCCGCCTTGGGCAGGATGCGGCGGCCGGCGGCCACCACGGTATCGCCCGACAGGATCAGCGCGCCGGGATGACGGGCAGCGACCAGCGCGCCCTTTTCCGTGGCGACACGCGCAGCATAGGCGGCCGGCAGTTCGGCCTTGCGCGGGGTTTCGTCAATGTCCGCTGGATCGACGGCATCAGGAAGCACGCCAATCTGCCCCAGAAGGTCACGCCGTCTGGGGGAAGCCGAAGCTAGAATGAGTCGCATCGAAAATGCGGCTTATTTGAAGCGGTAGGTGATCCGACCCTTGGTCAGGTCGTAGGGGGTCAGTTCGACCAGCACTTCGTCACCGACCAGCACGCGGATGCGGTTCTTACGCATCTTGCCAGCGGTGTGGCCGAGAATTTCATGATCATTCTCAAGGCGCACGCGGAACATGGCGTTGGGGAGAAGCTCCACAACCTGTCCGCGCATTTCAAGCAGTTCTTCTTTGGCCATAATATCCCAGAATCGAAAAATCGCGCCGCCATAGCGCCAAAACGTGGAAAATGGAAGTCAGGACGCAGAACCGAAATAATCACCGGCTGCGACGAGGGCCGCGAAGACGGCATCGAGCTGCTGCGCATCGATGCAATAGGGCGGCATGAGATAGATGGTGTTGCCGAGCGGTCTTAGCAAGAGGCCGCGTTCCAGGAAGAAGGCGCGCAGGCGCGGGGCAAGGTCGGAGAGGTAGCCGGCATCGGCCGCAACCAGGTCAATCGCCATGATCGTGCCAATCTGGCGCGGGTTGGCGAAGGCGGGGTGGCCGGCCAGCAAGGCCAGCCGATCGGTGATGCCCTGCGCCAGCGCCGCAATCCGTCCACGCACATCCTCTTCGGCCCAGATGGCGAGATTTTCGGCAGCAGCAGCGCAGGCGATCGCGTTCGCGGTGTAGCTGGACGAATGGTAGAAGAGCCGCGCCCGGTCGGTCGAGCGATGCGCCTCGAAGATGCGCGGGGTCGCCAGCGTCGCGGCGAGCGGGATGGCGCCGCCGGTAATCCCCTTGGCCACGGCCATGATGTCAGGCACCACGCCGGCCTGTTCGCAGGCGAACAGCGTGCCGGTGCGGCCCCAGCCAGTCATCACCTCGTCCGCGATGAACAGGACATCGTGGCGCGCGCAGATATCGGCCATCGCCCGCAGCGCATGGGGCGGATAGATCAGCATCCCCCCGGCTCCCAGGATCAGGGGTTCGACGATGAAGGCGGCCGGGTGATCGGCGCAGGCCGTCTCCAATGCGGCAAGCGTCTCCTGCTCGCGACCGGGATGCGGGAAAGGGATAGTGCCGACATCGAACAGCAGAGGCGTCCAGGCGGCATTATAGACACCACGCTCACCGATCGACATCGCGCCGATGGTATCGCCATGATAGCTATGTTCCAGCACCAGGATGCGGCTGCGCGCCTTGCCCAGCCCGTCGAGCGCGCGATTATGCCAATAGCCGAGCGCCATCTTGAGCGCGACTTCCACCGCGGTCGATCCGCTGTCGGAAAAGAAGACATGGGCCAGGGGATCGCGACCCGGCGCCTGTGACATGAGATCGACCAGGCCGCGCGCGACCGTCTCCGCCGGTTCATGGCTGTAGCCGGCGAAGATCAGCTGATCGAGCTGTCCGGCCTGGTGCGCGATGGCAGCGGCGATGCGCGGATGGCAATGGCCATGGGTCGTCACCCACCAGCTGGAAATGCCATCAATCAGGCTGCTGCCATCGGCCAGATGGAGGGTCGCGCCCTCCGCCCGGACGACATGGGGGATGGGCTCGTTGAGGCCGTGCTGGGTGAAGGGGTGCCAGACAGGAGAGGTCATCGGCGTCCCCTACGCCCGATCGGCGGCCAAGGCTATGGCTTGTCCTTGCGATCCACCGGCGAGATGCTGGGCAACACGGCCGCCGTCGGCACCACGACCGTGGGCACCGCGACATGGATGTCCACCCGGCGATTCTTCGCCCGACCTTCGGGATCGTCGCTGCCATCCTCCTTGGCATTGGGCGCGACCGGCCGGGCTTCCCCCAGCGCGATCAGGCTGATGCGATCCTTGGCGATGCCCTTTTCGACCAGATAGGCCTCAACCGCCTCGGCCCGGATGCGCGATGCCACGCGATTGTCGCCATCATTGCCCTTGCTGTCGCTATGACCGCGCAGGGTGATCGCCCCGCCGGTCTTGATCGCCGGGGTTTCGACCAGCGTATCGAGCGCCGCGCGGGCGGCATCGTCCAGCTTCAGCCCGGACGTGCCAAAAGCGACGGTGGCGTCGAGCGGTTCGATCTTCGGCGCTTCGGGTTCGGCCACTTCGGGGCGCAGGATCGAGCGGACCGGCTCGGCGGCATTATCCGCCTCGTTCGCGGCCATATCATTGTCGGCGACATTGGCCGCGTTGGCTACGTTATCGACAGCATTGCCTGCGGGCCGATCACAGGCCGCCAGCATGACGTACAGGGCCAGCGCGGGGGCGAGCCTCCTCATTCCTCCTCTCCTTCCGGTTTCTTGCGGGTCTTTGATGCGGGCGGCACATAGGACAGGATCGTGTCGCCCGGCTGTGGCGTCGGTCGCGACGCATGGGTGAAGAAGCGCATCGTACCGTTCTTGCGGAGCAGCAGCAGCATGTCGGCATCGGCCGGCAGGTCGGCCTTCGCCGCCTCAAAATCGAACTGGTCGCTGATCCGCGTCTTGCGGAAGGTCCAGCCGGCATCCTCGCGGATCATGATTTCCTCGACGCCCAGGCCGGAGTCGAACAGCGCGCGGCCACGCAGCGATTCCGGCAGCGCGCGCGGATCATGATCGTCGCTGGCGTCGCCCAGCTGATAGACATTGTCGCGGCCGACTTCAGGCGCAAACTCGTTGCAGACGAGCGCGTTATAGGCCTCATTTTCCGATGTGGCGGCGAGCACCTGGAACTGGGCCAGGTCCAGCCGTTCCTCGGTCGCCTCCGCCAATATCTCGCCATGATAGGTCGGAATGCCGCCATGGCGGGCGGGCGCCAGACGCTGCCAGCTATTGTCGGCGATCATCACCGGCACCTCCAGCTGGCGCAACTGGGCGGCAAGGCTGAGGCTGAAGGGCGTGGCGCCGACCAGCAGCAGGCCCTTGTCCTGCGCGCCGGTGACCTTGAGCAGCCGGGCGACCGGCTTGATCGAGAAGCCATGGAACAGGATGGTCGCGACCACGATCGAGAAGGACAGGGTGACGAGGATCGCGCCGTCGCCATAGCCCAGCCGATCAAGACGCAGCGCGAACAGGCCGGAAATGGCGACCGCGACAATACCGCGCGGCGCGATCCAGGCGACCAGCAGCCGTTCGTTCCAGGGCACGGGAGAGAAAGCGAGGCTGAGCAGCACCGTCGCCGGGCGGACGACGAACAGCAGCACCAGCAGATAGGCCAGGAAGCGCCATTCGAACTGGCGCAGCACATCAAGGTCGAGTGAAGCCGACAGGATCACGAACACGCCCGAGATCAGCAGGACAGTGACATTTTCCTTGAACGGCTGGATGTCGCGCAGGGAATCGAACTTCATGTTGGCGAGCGCGACGCCCATTACCGTCACGGTGACAAGGCCGGTTTCCGCCTGGATGAGGTTGGAGAGGACGAACACGCCGATCACCGCGACCAGCAGGATTGGCGCTTTGAGATATTCGGGCACATGGCCGCGCTGGAACGCCCAGCCGATCGCGCGGGCGGCAAGCCAGCCGATCAGGCCGGCGATGATGGCGGCGGCGACCAGCGACAGGATGACCGCTGCCAGCGTGCTGCCCTCGCTCGACCGACGCAGATATTCATAGGTGGCAAGGCCAAGCAGCGCGCCGACCGGATCATTGACGATCGCTTCCCATTTAAGGATCGCGCGCGGCCGGGCGGCGACGTTGGACTGGCGCAGCAGCGGCAGCACCACGGTCGGCCCGGTCACCACAAGAATGCCCGCAAACAGGATCGCCACCGGCCAGACGAGGCCCGCGACATAATAAAGGGCGAGCGCCCCCAATATCCATCCGATCGGCGCGCCCAGCACCACCAGCCGGGTGACGGCGCCGTCGGTCTTGCGCAATTCGCGGAAATTGAGGCTGAGCCCGCCTTCGAACAGGATCAGGGCAACCGCTACCGACACCATGGGCTCGAGCAGTTCGCCAAAAGTGAGTTTGGGATCGATAAGGCCGGTCACCGGGCCACCGATGACGCCAGCGGCGAGCATCAGGGCGATGGCGGGCCAGCCGGTGCGCCAGGCAATCCATTGGGCGCCGATGCCCAATATGCCGATCAGCGCGATTACAAGGGCCTGTTCATGCATGGACGGGACCATAGACAGGCGAAGCCGCCATGGTCACCCCCTTTATTTTCAACGATCTGGGGAACCGGATCGCAGAACGGGAATGGCGGGCAAGGGAGAACCCGCCATTCCCGTGGCAAATATGCTTATTGCTGCGGCGGGGTTGCCGGATCAGCCGGGGTCGCCGGGCTGGCGGGCGCGGCCGGGGCTGGCGTGCCGGCGGCAGCCTGAATCCGCTGCTGCAGGGCCGGGTCGGCGGCCGCAGCCTGGCCGATGGCGTTGAACTTTTCGGGCGGAATGCCCTTCGACTGCAGCGCAGCCAGCATCTTGGGCTGCTTTTCCGCGGCGGCAATCGCATTGTCCGACTGGATCTTGGTCACTTCGACGGCGGCGGCGGCAAACTGCTTGATGTCGGCATCGCTGAAGTTGCTGGCGCCGGCGGCTGGGGCCGATGCTGCGGGGGCGGCAGGCGTCTGCGCCGACACGGAATAGGCTGCCAGCAGCGCGACGGACGCGACACCGGTCTTGATGATGTTCGAAAGGTTGAGACCCGTCATGTGCTTCTCCTTGGCTTTGCTACCGCCCAAAGCTGTGGACAAAGCACGCCGGGGAAAAGTCCGGACAGGATGAAGCGTGGCATTAGAAAGATGGCGGAAAAGTTCCCGTCAGCCTGCCGCGAAGGGGAAACGATCGGTCGCGGGCCTCATTTCCATGCCGCAACGAAAAAGGGCCGCCCGATGAGCGGCCCTTCCCGATTCTGCTTACCAGATCTTCACGCGATCCTTGGGATCGAGATAGATCTTGCCGCCCGGCGCGGGCTTGAATGCATCATACCAGGCGTCGAAATTGCGCACGATGTCGGCGCGATATTGCGACGGCGCATGCGGATCGGTGACCAGACGCTGGCGCAGATTGGCCTCGCGATAATTGCGGCGCCACACCTGTGCCCAGCCCAGGAAGAAGCGCTGGTCGCCGGTCATGCCGTCGATCACCGGCGCGGCCTTGCCGCCCAGCGAAGCATGATAGGCGTCGAGCGCGACGGCCAGGCCGCCCAGATCGCCGATATTCTCGCCCATGGTAAAGGCGCCCTTCACATGCGCGCCGGGGAAGGGTTCATAGGCGTCATATTGAGCGCCAAGCTTGGCGGTCAGTGCCTTGAAATTGGCGACATCCTGATCGGTCCACCACTGGTTGAGCTTGCCGGTCTCGTCATATTTCGCGCCCTGGTCGTCGAAATGATGGCTGAGTTCATGGCCGATCACCGCGCCGATGCCGCCATAATTGACCGCCGGATCAGCATTCGGGTCAAAGAAGGGCGGTTGCAGGATGGCGGCCGGGAAGACGATCTCGACCATGCCGAAATTGGCATAGGCGTTGATCTCCATCGGGGTCATGCCCCATTCCCAGCGATAGATGGGCTTGCCCAGCTTGCCGATATTATAGTCGAAGTCGAACTGGTTCGCGCGCATCGCATTGCCGAACAGGTCGCCTGATTTGATCGTCAGGCCGCTATAGTCACGCCAGCGATCAGGATAGCCGATCTTGGGCGTGAAGGCGGCCAGTTTCTTGTGGGCGCGGGCCTTGGCCTCGTCGCTCATCCACGGCAGGCCATCGATGCGGCGACCCATGGCCGACAGGACATTCTTGACCAGCTGGTCCATCGCCGCCTTGGTTTCGGGCGGGAAATATTTGGCGACATAGACCTTGCCGACTTCCTCGCCCAACGATTCCTTGAGGAAGGTGACGCCACGCTTCCAGCGTTCCTCGCGCTCGGGCGTGCCCGACAGGGTGGTGCCAAAGAAAGCAAAATCGGCGCTGGCGATGTTGTCGGGTAGATAATCGGCATAGCTGTGGACGCTGCGCAGCAGCAGGCTGTCCTTCAGCACGCCGATCGGCGCCTTGGCGATCAGCGCGGCTTCGCCGGTAACGGCGGAGGGCTGGGCGACCAGCAGGTCGGTGGGCTTGAGGCCGACGGCACCGAAATAGGCGGCGAAGTCGAAACCGGGCGCAGCCTTCTGCAGCGCGGCGAGGCTCATCTTGTTATAGGTCTTGTCCGCGTCGCGGCTGTCGACCTGGGTCCAGTGAACCTTGGCGATCTCGGTCTCGAACGCCATCAGCGCGGCGGCGCGGGCCTTGGCATTGGGCTCGCCCAGCAGGGTCAGCATCTGTTCGAGATGGGCGACATAGGCGGTGCGGATCGCCGCCATCTTCTCGCCCTGGTCGAGATAATAGTCGCGGTCGGGCAGGCCCAGGCCACCCTGCATCATCGAGAGGATGTAGGTTTCGGGATCTTTGTCGTCCTGGCCGACATAGAAGCGGAACGGGCCGCGCACGCCGGCGCGCGCCGCCTTGCCGGAGAGAACGGCATAGGCCTTCAGATCCTTGACCGCGCCGATTTCGGCCAGCCAGGGCTTGATCGGGGCAAGGCCCTTCGCCTCAACCGCGGCCGAGTCCAGATAGGTCGCATAGGCGACGCCGATCTTGCTGTTCGGATCGGTCTTGGCACCGTCCAATATCTCGCGGGTGCGCTTCTGCGACAGCTCGTCCAGAACGGTGAAGGCGCCATAGTTGGACTTGTCCGCCGGGATCGGCGTGTTCTTCAGCCAGGTGCCATTGGCATATTCATAGAAATCGTCGCCGGGCTTGACCGAGGCATCCATGCCGGCGGTGTCGAAGCCGTATGTGCCATAGGTCGGCTTGGCGGCCGGGGCAGCGGCGGTCGTGGTGGCGGGCTGGTCGGCATGGGCCACGGTCGCGGCGAGCGCGAGGCCGGTGGCGGCAGCGCCCATCAGGAGGAACTTCATGAAGGCTATTCCCTTGCTTCGTCTGGATCGGACGTCATTCGCTCTGTCCGTTCTGGCGGGCAGTTCAACGCCCGTCAAAGCGGCATGTCCATGTCGTTGGTCGAAAATTATCGGCCGTTGAAATTATCGGGAAGGTGGATATGCGCCCGGAAGGCCATCGCCAGACTGTCCCGATCGAGCGGATCGAGCAGTGGCAGGCGCCCCAGGCTGGGCACGCCGGCAATGTGCGGGATGATCCGCTCATTCTCTTCATGCGCTTCGCCGATGAAGGCGATGCCGACGACATGGACGCCGCGCGCGCGCAGCGCCTCTATGCTGAGCAGGCTGTGGTTGATCGTGCCAAGGCCGGTGCGAGCACAGAGGATCGCGGGCTGGCCCCAATAGGCGAACAGGTCCGCCATCAGCAGGCTTTCGCTGACCGGCACCAGCACGCCGCCCGCGCCTTCCACCACCAGCGGCCCGTCGACCCTGGGCAGCGCCAGGCGATCGAGCGAGATGTCGACGCCATCGATCCGCGCGGCAAGATGCGGCGAGGCGGGCGTGGCGAGGCGATAGGCTTCGGGCAGGATGCGTTCGGGCGGCAGGCCGGACAGGGTGGCAACCCGTTCCTTGTCGCCCTGCGGATCGACGCCGGCCTGGATCGGCTTCCAATAATAGGCGCCGAGCGCCGCGGCGAGGCCGGCGGCGAAGACGGTCTTGCCGATATCGGTATCGGTGCCGGTGACGATCAGGCGGGTCATCGGGCGACCCGGCGCAGCACGTCGCCGAGCGCGATCACGTCGGCGCGACCGACATTGAGCGAGAGCGAGATGCGCAGCCGGCTGGTGCCGGCGGGCACGGTCGGCGGGCGGATGCCGCGCACGTCGAAGCCGGCCTCCTGCAAGGCGGTGGCGGCGGCCATGGTGCGTGCGTCCTCGCCCAGGATCAGCGGGATGATCTGGCTGCGCGGACGGGGCAGGCCGAGCGGCGCGCAGATCGCCTCGACCGCGTCCTGGCGCAATGTGGCCAGCCGGTCGCGGCGATTGTCGGCGGTCTCGATCCGGTCGATCGCGGCGGAGGCGGCGACCGCCATCAGCGGCGAAGGTGCGGTCGAGAAGATGAAGGGCCGGGCGCGGTTGATGAGATAGTCGATATGGATGCGCGGGCCGCAGATCAGCGCGCCCTCCACGCCCATCGCCTTGCCGCAGGTGTGGAGGGTGATGACATTGTGCAGCCCGTCGAGGCCGGCCGACAGGCCGCGCCCGCCGGGGCCGAAGACGCCGGTGCCATGCGCTTCGTCCAGCAGCAGCATCGCATCATGGGTGGCGGCCAGCTTGGCGAGATCGCCGAGCGGCGCCATGTCGCCATCCATCGAATAGAGCGTTTCGACCGCGATCCAGATCCGCCCCTTGCCCCCTTCGGCGCGGAAGGCGGTGATGAGGTCGGCGAAGCTCTGCAGGTCATTGTGACGGGCAAAGACCGCAGTCGCTTTCGACAGACGAATGCCGTCATGGACGCTGGCATGGATCAGTTCGTCCGCGACGATCAGGTCGCCGCGCTGTGGCAGGGTCGCGAACAACGCCATGTTGGCGAGAAAGCCATTGGCCAGGAACAGCGACGCCTGGGTGCGGAAAAATTCCGCGGCCTTGGCCTCCAGCCCTTCATGTTCGGGGGCATTGCCGCGCAGCAGGCGCGAGCCGCCCGAGCCGACCGGCACGCCGCGCGCGACCGCGTCGGCCACGGCCTGGCCGATCATCGGATCGGACGCGAGGCCGAGATAATCGTTGGAGGCAAAATCACGCCCGGCGCGGGGGATCAGGTGGCGCAGGCGCCCCCGCGATTCAAGCGCGGCGAGTTGCGTGCGGAAGGGTTCGCTGCTCATGGCCGCGGGCTATAGGCCCCCACCCCGGACCGGGCAAGCAAGCGCTTAACTTCGCACATTTCCCGCACATTTTGTCATTTTCGATCAAAAGGCGGAAATTTCGGTACAAAGCTGTTCGATCGCCGAGGCCGGGCAATATAGGGCGGTGACATGCTGTAGGACAGCATAAGCGGCATATTGGCAAAGGGCAGTGTGCCCTGTTGTTCGGTTGCGTCCGCGCTGCGCGGTCGATAGCCTCTGCATCCTCCCTCCCCGACGAGTACCCCGTGTCGATGCGTTCCGTTGCCTGCCGTCTTGCCGTTTTCCTGTTCGCCCTGTTACCCGGTCTGGCCCATGCCCAACCCGCCAATCGGCCGACCCCCGGCTACACGCGCGTGGCGATCGATACATCGGTCGGCACCATCATCGTGGCGCTCGACCAGCGCCGGGCGCCGCTGACGAGCGCCAATTTCCTGGCCTATGCCGACGACCAGCGGCTCGACGGCACGGTCTTCTACCGGGCGGCGCGGCGCAAGAGTGATCCCAAATATGGCCTGATCCAGGGCGGGATCGATACCGACCTGCGCCGGGCCTTGCCGCCGGTCCGGCATGAGCCGACCAGCCAGACCGGGATCAGGCATCTCGACGCGACATTGTCGATGGCCCGGCCCGATCGGCCCAATTCGGCATCAGGCAATTTCTTCATCACGGTAGGCCCGACGCCGAGGATGGACGCGCAGGGCAGTTCCATCGGCTATGCCGCCTTTGGCCATGTGGTGGCCGGCATGGATGTGGTGCGTCGCATCCTGGCGGTGCCGACCTGTTGCGGCACGGGACCGATGCGCGGGCAGATGATCGTCAAGCCGATCACCATCCGGCATGTGCGACGGCTGGACGGGAAGGCGCGGCCGACCGGCAAGGCGAAGCCCTGGCTGATCCCGCGCGCCAAGCCGCGCCCGAAGAAGTGAGGGATCAGGCGATCGCCGCCTGCCCGCGCATCCAGTCGCGTCCGGCATTGCGCGGCGGCCGGGCGGTGAAGCGCTTCCACGCCTGTTCGTGGAAGAAGAAGGCGACCGCATTGACCATGGGTTCGACCAGCGCGATGCCGCCGGCCAGCGCGACCGATCCGGTCATCAGATAGGCGACGGTGAAGCCCACGGTCAGGTGGATCGACAAATAGGTGGCGGTCTTGATGAGATCGAGCGACATGGCGGAACCCCTTTGATAGCTGTTGCCCGATAATTAAGAATTGTTCGCAATAATCGCCAATGGCTTTTCCCGCTGGCTCTGATCGTTCCGGGCGATCAATATGGCGCAGGGAGGATCTTCATGACGGGACGGATCAGGGTCGGGATCGGCGGATGGGTCTATGAACCCTGGCGCGGCAGCTTCTATCCCGTCGGCATGCGCCAGAAGGATGAGCTGGCCTATGTCGGCGTGCAACTGACAGCGACGGAGATCAACGCGACCTATTATAGCAGCCAGAAGCCGGCGACCTTTGCGGGTTGGGCGCAGGCGGTGCCCGACGGCTTTCAGTTTGCGGTCAAGGCGTCGCGATTCTGCACCAATCGCCGCGTGCTGGCGGAGGCGGGCGAGTCGATCCAGAAATTCGTCCAGCAGGGGATCGTCGAACTGGGCGACCGGCTGGGGCCGATCCTGTGGCAGTTCATGCCGACCAAGAAGTTTGACCCCGATGATTTCGGCGCCTTCCTGCAATTGTTGCCGGCCAGTGTCGATGGCGTGGCGCTACGCCATGCGCTGGAGGTGCGGCACGAAAGCTTCGATGACCCGGCCTTCCTGGCTCTGGCACGCGACGCGGGCGCGGCGGTGGTGCTGGCCGACCATGACGATTATCCGGCAATCACCGGCCATGATGTCGGTTTTGCCTACAGCCGGCTGATGCGCAGCCGAGAGGACGAGGAGACCGGCTATGGCAGGGCGGACATCGCCGGCTGGGCCGATCGGGCAAAGGCGCAGGCGGCGCAGGGCGACGCCTATCTCTTCTACATCAGCGGCGCCAAGGTCCGGAACCCGGCAGCGGCGCGTGCGACCATCATGGCTCTGGAGCAACAGCTGTGACATAATTGCGTTTGATGCAATTGGTATGTCAGGCTTTGCGATTGTTACAATGATGTGAAATCATCATATGGCGCTGCATCCCGATCCGGGATGTCGTTCCAATGATGGAGTCCAATATGCGTCAGGCCTTTCAGGCGACTGCGCTGGTGGTTGCGGTCAGCGTCCAGATGCTGACCTTCTACTCGGTGCTGTACGCTTAAGCGCAGATCGCGCTCATCCTTGTCCCGTCGATGCGGGGCATAAAAAGGCCGCCCAGGGCATATGCCGGGGCGGCGCTTTTGTATCCGGAAACCCTGCCTTCCGGTGGCGGCGAGGGATCAACCCTCGGCCAGCCAGCCGGCGAGCAGATAGGCCACGACGCCGATCGGGCCTAGGGCGCACAGGGTCAGCAGCACCAGGGCAACGCGGATCAGCCTGACATCCAGCCCGGTGCGGTTGGCGATGCCGGCGCACACGCCCATGATCTTCGCGTTGCGGCGGTCGAGGGTGAAGCTGTTGTTCATGGATCTGGCCTTCAATAATATCTGTGATGGGAAAGGGGCGGTTGCCCGATCAGGCGATCGGGGCAACCGGAACCGCCGCGCCGACGAACAGGCTGGCGAAGATGACGGCGCCGACAAAGGCAAGGGCGACGCTCTGGAACTTGGCGATGGACATGATACTCACTCCCTAGATATTTCCTGGCCGGACCGTCCGGCCTTGATGCCAGACGATACTGCAGGCGGCGTGCCAGTTTCGATTTTTGGCGGAAATCCGTGGGTTTTCCTCAGTCGCCGATTTTTTCGCCATGCGAAAAAATCCGATGGTTGGGAAAATTTGCCGTCAATCGGTGAAAGTTGCAGGTGGGTAATGAATAGGCCGTTGCTTTTCGTTTATGGCACACTGCGACCGGGCTTTGACGGGCCGATGGCGCACTGGCTAGCCGATCGCGCCGAGTGGATCGGGGCCGGCTGGATCGGCGGCAAACTCTATCAGGTGGCGGATTATCCCGGTTTCGTGCCGGGGGAGGTGGGGCGCGTGCGTGGCGACCTGTTCGCGCTACCCGATGCGGAGGGGATGCTGGCGCGGCTCGACGCCTATGAGGAATGCACGTCCGACGATCCGCAGCCGCATGAATATCGCCGCGAACGCTGTCTGGTGGAAACGGCGGATGGGCCTGTCACGGCCTGGGTCTATCTGTACGCCCTGTCCGTTACCGGACATCGGGTGATCGCCAGCGGCGATTATCTGGCGGCGCGCTGATCCGCTGGAATGAATGGCTCTGGCCTCTGGACGGGCAGCGCTACCTTGCGCCTGCCCGTCCCGGCTGACGATCAGAAATGATAGGCGAGGCCGACCAGGGTCTGGTGCCGGTCGAACTTGCCGCCGTCGCCAAGGTCACTGTATCGATATTCGATACGCGCGGTGACCTTGTCGGCGACGAAACGCTCGACGCCGGCACCCACGCCCCAGCCGTCAAAACTGTCATGGCCCGAAAGGGTGCCGCTGGCATCGCTCAGCGCGATACGGGCGCGCATATTCTCGTAGCTGCCCCGGACATAGAGCAGGGTGTTGCCACCGACGACATAGCCGGCGCGCGCGCCGATATCGAAGCTGTAATTGGGATCGATCAGCGATCCGCCGACGCGCGATGCATCATCGGCGGCGATGTCGAAACCGGCCTCCACGCCGACCACGATCTTGTCGGTAAGCTGATGATCATAACCGGCAAATCCGCCACCGAAGAAGGCATCGCGCGATTCATGCAGGTCGAGGCGGCCGACATCGCTGTTGGCGCTGCCGATGCTGTCGCGGTTCCAGCCGGCCTGGACGCCGACATAGGGGCCCTGGAAGCTTTCGGCATGGGCGGTGCCGCAGGCGAGGGCAAGGCCGATGGCTGCCGCGGTGCCGATCATGTTTCTCATCATGTCTATCCCTTTTCCCATTTGTTCGAGATGGGCTCGAAATAGGGAAATGGGCGGACATGATAAGCCGGCGGCGGCGCACCAGACTGTCTCGCGTTGCGAGACAATCCGGTGGCTATGCGTCAGTGCATCGCCACGTCGCGGCTGAGATAGACCTCTGCCACGCGGCCGTCTTTCATCGCGCAGGTGAAGCGGCGTGTGGCGCCTTCGGTGGCGCGATAGCTGGCGCGGGTTTCGACCTCGCCATCGATATTATAGCCGTCGGCGGTCGCGCGCGGCTCGTCGATGTGGCGGATTTCGGCATAGCCGGCCTGGCCCTGGGCCTCGTCCCGCGCGGCGAGGGCGCAGGCATCGGTCAGCTGGTCATTGCTCTGGTTGGTGGCGGCGACGTCGGAAAAATCATCCGCGCGCGCCGGCGGTCCCGCGTCGCGGGCATCCGCACCATAATCGGTGCCGCTGGCCGGGGGCGGGGCGTCATTGTCGGCATAGGGGCGGTTGTCGGTATCGGCGCCGCGTGCGTCCTTGCGATCCTTGGAAACCGAATTGGCGACCACCACGGCGGCGCCCAGCAGCGCGGCAATGCCGACCGCGTCGCCAAAGCCGAAGCCATTGCCGCGATCATGGCGGTGATGCCAGTAGCGATCGTCATAGCGGGGCCGGGCCTGTGCCGGAGCGACGCTGCCCAGCAGCAGCCCTGCGCCGACCAGCGCCCCCGTCATCCACCGCGTCCTGTTCCCGATCATCTGCCTGTCTCCTGCGATGGAAAGAGCCATAGCCGCGTCGGGCTGTCCAGAGGCTGAATGGGCTCAGTCCGGCTTGCGCCGGATGTCGAGCCCGGTGAAATGGGCGGCAAAGGCATAGCTGTCGGCATATTCCTCGATCAGCTTGTCGATCGGCTTGCCCGTGCCATGGCCCGCACGATTCTCCACCCGCAGCAGATGCGGCTTGTCGCCGATCGACGCGGCCTGCAGCGCGGCGGCATATTTGAAGCTGTGCGCCGGCACGACCCGGTCGTCGGTATCCGCCGTGGTCACCAGGATCGCCGGATAATCCTTGCCGCTCAAGATGTTGTGATAGGGCGAATAGCCATAGAGCAGGGGGAAGTCGCGTTCATTGTCGGGCGATCCATAATCGTCGACCCAATAGCGGCCGGCGGTGAAGCGATCGAAGCGCAGCATGTCCATGACCCCGACCGCGGGCAGGGCGGCGGCGAACAGGTCGGGCCGCTGGTTGACCACCGCGCCGACCAGCAGGCCGCCATTGGAACGGCCCTCGATCGCCAGGCCATCCTTGGGGGTATAGCCCTGCGCCTTGAGATATTCGGCGGCGGCGATGAAATCGTCGAACACATTCTGCTTGTTGGCGCCGCGCCCGGCATCGTGCCAGGCCTTGCCGAACTCGCCGCCGCCGCGCAGATTGGCGATCGCATAGGCGCCGCCCTGTTCCAGCCAGGCCATGCGGGTCGCCGAATAGCCCGGCGTCAGCGCGATGTTGAAGCCGCCATAGCCATAGAGGATGGTCGGGACCGCTTGTGCATGGTCGGCCAGCACTTTCTTGCGCAGGATCGTCATCGGGATCAGCGTGCCGTCCTTCGAGGGGTAGCTGACCTGTTCGACGCCATAATCGGCGGGATTGAAGGGCAGGTCGGGCTGGGCGAAGAGTTGGGCCTGCTGGCTTGCCGTGTCGAAGCGATAGATGCTGGCCGGGGTCACGAAGCCGGAGAAGGAGAAGAAGGTTTCCGGGTCGCCATCGCGCCCGCCAAAGCCGGCTGCGGTGCCCATGCCCGGCAGCGGCACGTCGCCGACCTTGCGACCGTCCAGTTCGACCAGTTCGGCGACGGTTTCCGATTGGGTCATGTAAGCGAGGATGAAGCGGTTGCCGACCAGCGATCCGCCCGCCAGCGTGTCGGCGCGTTCGGCCACCAGCGGCTTTTCGCTGCGTCCCGGCCGCAGGGCGTCGAGCGTCACCAGCCGCATATGGGCGGCCTTGCGGTCGGTGACGAAATAGAGGGTCGATCCCCGGCTGCCGATCAGGCGCCAGTCATTGGCGAGGCCCTTGACCAGCATTCGCAGCCTGACGGGGCCACCGTCGAGCGCGGCGACATGCAGCTCGCGGCGCGGGTCCATGCCGGCAAAGCTGCTGACGATCAGCCAGCGGCCATCGCTCGTCACCTGTGCGGTGTGGCTGAGGCCGGGGCGATCGGGCGTCGCATAGATGAGCTGGTCCTGCGCCTGCGGCGTGCCGATGCGATGATAATAAAGCTGCTGGTCGCTGTTGGTCGACTGATAGGCTTCGCCGGCGACCGGGGCGGCATAGCGGGAGTAGAAGAAGCCCTCGCCCCGGCCGTCCCAGGCAGTTTGCGAGAATTTGACCCATTCGACCTTGTCGTCGAGGATCTTGCCGCTGTCGACGTCCAGCACGCGCAGGGTGCGCCAGTCGCTGCCGGCATCCTGCACGCCATAGGCGAGGAAGCGGCCGTCGGGCGAGGGCGTCCATTCGGCCAGCGCGCTCGCGCCGTCCCTGGCCCAGCGATTGGGATCGAGTAGCAGCCTTTGTTCGCCGGCCAGTCCTTCGCGGACGTAGAGCGGGGTCTGGTTCTGCAGCCCCTTGTTATAGCCATAGAAATAGCGGGTGCCGGCCTTGCGCGGCACGGTGAAGCGGCCATGGGCGAAGAGCGCCTGCATCCGCGTCTTGAGCGCGTCGCGGCCGGGCAGGTCGTCGATATAACGGCGGGTCAGGTCATTTTCGCGGCCGACCCAGTCGCGCACGGCGGGATCGGTGCGGACGTCATTTTCCAGCCAGCGATAGGGATCGGTCACCTTCACGCCGAAATGATCCTCGACCAGATCCTGGCGGCGGGTGAGCGGGTAATGGAGGCCGTTGTCCGGCGGCGTCGCGTCGATCGCGGCGGGGGTGGCATCGCCCGAGGTAGCGGCAGCCACAGCAGAGGCCGGCGCGGCGGCGATCACTGCCAGCAGGGCCGGCAGCGGCCAGATCAGGCGGCGAAGCGCGCGCATCCTCTCGACCCTATATCCTTGAAAAGAAAACAGGCCGCGGCTTCGGATGAAGCCGCGGCCTGTTCGACTATCGTCTATCCACCGTTACCGGCGGAACCGCGATCAGGCGGCTTCGAATTCGTCTTCGTCGACGGTGTTGACCGGACCGGAGTCCTGGCCCTTGGCATCGACGTCACGGTCGACCAGCTCGATGATGGCGATCGGCGCCGCGTCCGAAGCGCGGAAACCGGCCTTGATCACGCGGGTGTAGCCACCGTTGCGATCCTTGTAACGCTCGGCCAGGACTTCGAACAGCTTGGTCAGCTGCGCATCGTCCTTCAGGCGGGCGTCGGCCAGACGACGGTTGGACAGGCCACCCTTCTTGGCGAGGGTGATCAGCTTCTCGACGTAGGGACGCAGTTCCTTCGCCTTCGGCGTGGTGGTCAGGATCTGCTCATGCTTGATGAGCGAGGCAGCCAGGTTGCGAAGCAGGGCGGTACGATGACCGGTGCTGCGCTGAAGCTTACGATGACCAACTTTATGACGCATGTCTCATTCCTTCGTTCGTTAAGGGGCCGGATGAGGTACCCCAGACCAGGCAGCGATTAAGGGGCGCCGCCCATTGCCCTGTTCCTCCCCGGAACGGGGAGGGGGACCGGCCATCGGCCGGTGGAGGGGCAGGTGCCGTCAAATGCAAGATTCGACCGGCATTCCGCCTGGAGGCCCGTGCCCCTCCACCACTCGCTTCGCGAGCGGTCCCCCTCCCCGAGCAAGCTCGGGGAGGATTAGCCCAGCAGCTCCTGTTCGAGCTTCTTGGCCATTTCCTCGATATTTTCCGGCGGCCAGCCGGGGATGTCCATGCCCAGGCGCAGGCCCATGGACGACAGCACTTCCTTGATTTCGTTCAGCGACTTGCGGCCGAAATTCGGGGTGCGCAGCATCTCGGCTTCGGTCTTCTGGACCAGATCGCCGATATAGATGATGTTGTCGTTCTTGAGGCAGTTGGCCGAGCGGACCGACAGTTCCAGTTCGTCCACCTTCTTGAGCAGATAGCGGTTGATCTGGTTGGTGTCGCTTTCGCCTTCCGAAGCAGCGGCAGCGGCATGGCCGGCAGCCGGGGCAGCGGCGGGCAGCGCGTCCTCGAAGTGGACGAACAGCTGGAGCTGGTCCTGCAGGATGCGGGCTGCATAGGCAATCGCATCTTCCGGCGTCACGGTGCCGTCGGTTTCCAGCGTCAGCGACAGCTTGTCATAGTCCAGTTCCTGGCCGACGCGGGTGTTGTCCACCTTGTAGGCGACCTGGCGGACCGGCGAGTAGAGCGCGTCGACCGGGATCAGGCCGATCGGTGCGTCTGCCGGGCGGTTGGCGACGGCGGGGACATAGCCCTTGCCGATGTCAGCCGTCAGTTCCATGTTCAGCGTCGCGCCCTGATCGAGGTGACAGATCACCAGATCGGGGTTCATCACTTCGATGTCGCCGACGACGGCAATGTCGCCTGCCTTCACCACGGCCGGGCCGGTGGCGGACAGCTGCAGACGCTTGGGGCCTTCGCCTTCCATCTTCAGCGCGACCTGCTTGATGTTCAGGACGATGTCGGTGACGTCCTCACGCACGCCGGCGAGCGACGAGAATTCGTGCAGGACATTCTCGATCTTGATCGAGGTGACCGCCGCGCCCTGGAGCGAGGAGAGAAGAACCCGGCGCAGCGCGTTGCCGAGCGTCAGGCCGAAACCGCGCTCAAGCGGTTCGGCAACGAAGGTCGCCTTGCGCTTGCCGTCGCCGGTCGGCTTGATCTCGAGGGCGTTGGGCTTCTTCAATTCCTGCCAGTTCTTCATGTTGACAGTCATGTACTTCCCCTGGGGATGTGGCCGTAACGGGTAGATCCTGGACCCATCAGGACGTTCCGGCCGATGCAAACGGGTAAGCGGGCGACGCGTCCGCCGCCCGCCTTCAAGCCTCTAGCGAAGCTTAATTAGACGCGGCGGCGCTTCGACGGACGCACACCATTGTGCGGGATCGGCGTGACGTCGCGGATCGAGGTGATGTGGAAGCCGACGGCCTGCAGTGCGCGCAGGGCCGATTCACGGCCCGAACCGGGGCCCTTGACTTCGACTTCGAGGGTGCGGACGCCGTGCTCGGCGGCCTTGCGGCCGGCGTCTTCGGCGCACACCTGAGCGGCGTACGGGGTCGACTTGCGGCTGCCCTTGAAGCCCATCATGCCGGCCGAGGACCACGAGATCGCGTTGCCCTGGGCGTCGGTGATGGTCACCATGGTGTTGTTGAAGCTGGCGTTGACGTGCGCGACGCCGGCCGAGATGTTCTTGCGTTCGCGGCGCTTAATGCGCTGGGGTTCGCGTGCCATTTTGCTCTAATCCTACAAAAATCGTTCAAAAGCAGAAGTCACCGGAGGGTCGGTCCAGAGGACATGACCCTCGACGATTACTTCTTCTTGCCGGCGATCGGCTTCGCCTTGCCCTTGCGGGTGCGCGCATTGGTGTGCGTGCGCTGACCGCGGACCGGCAGGCCCTTGCGATGACGCAGGCCGCGATAGCAGGCCAGATCCATCAGGCGCTTGATGTTCATCGCGGTTTCGCGACGCAGATCGCCTTCGACGGTCAGGTCGGCGTCGATGGCTTCGCGGATCTGCAGGACTTCGGCGTCCGACAGGTCCTGAACGCGGCGCGCATGGTCGATGCCCAGCTTGTCGGCGAGGTCGACGGCGGTCTTGCGACCGATGCCGTGGATGTAGGTGAGCGCGATGATTACGCGCTTGTTGGTCGGGATGTTAACACCCGCAATACGTGCCATGGTACTTAAATCTCCTGCTCCACGGGGCAGTTGGCGCCGCCCCATCTCAAAGCGTTCGGGCCTCTTTCCTGGCAAGGAAAAACAGGCCATGATGTTGCTTCCCGAGACGCAAAAAAGACGGCCAGTGCAGGAAGCACTGCCGCTGTTACGCGTGTAGGGAACGGCGGCCTTTATCGATTCGCCCCAAAACTGTCAATATCCGGCGCTTTTTTGAGGCTCTCCGTGCGATGAACGGAGCGGTTGCGCATGGGGGCAAGCGGCGATGGCCGTGGCCGGCCATCCGCCTCTACCGTCGCCCTGCCCCTTTTCGGGTTGAGCGCTCCGGCCGGCTCGGGCATGGAAGCGCGATGCGTCTGACCCGATTTCTTGTGTCCGCCCCGGCCCTTGCAGCGCCGCTGACCCTGTTGGTGGCCGGCTGCGTCGCGCCGCCCTCCGCGCCGGCGCCGCGCCCCGCGCCAGCACCCCGGCCTGCGCCGGTGCCGCCAGCCGAGCCGGCCCAGCCTGCGGCGGTCGAGTGGCAATATCGCCCTGCGACGCCGGGCAACTGGACCTATCGCGCCGATCCGGCCGGGCCGGTCGCGCTGTTTGGCGAGTCGGCTTCTGTCCCGCGCCTGACGCTGCGCTGCGACCGGGCGACGCGGCGGATCAGCCTGAGCCGGGCCGGCGGCGGGCAGGGGGCGATCACGGTGCGGACAAGCTATGGCGCGAGCAGCTGGCCGGCGGTGATGGCGGGGACGCAGGTGCCGCAGCTCACTGCCGTGCGCGGCGCGAGCGACGCGGCGCTGGACCAGCTCGCCTATAGCCGGGGCCGTTTCGCGGTCGAGGTGCAGGGACAGGAGACGCTGATCGTGCCTGCCTGGGCCGAAATATCGCGCGTTATCGAGGAGTGTCGGGGCTGAAAATCAGCGGTCCCGCCGTTTCGGCGCGGACGTTCAAGTATGATTCCAAAAAAGAATATTACAAGTCTTGATCCTGCAATCCGTCTGATTCACAGTCCGTCTCGTGGCCGATCGAGGGGTAGCTCAAAGCCGGTCACGCGGGCTTAATTAGCGAAAGGAGGTGATCCGATGTCTCATGGTTCAGCAATGGGGTCGGTCAAGTCCATTCGGGAAACGCGCCGCTGACGACGCCGGAGCGTCGGTACAAACCCTTCATGGTGTAGAGACCAAGAGCGCCGACATACAGGCCGTCTCCGCCAGGGGCTTTAGCGCGAACTTGTCTTCCTTCTGGGCGGTTTCCGGCCGCTGACCATGCACATGATGGGCCGTCGGGCATTGCGTCCCGGCGGCCCCTCTCATGTCCGGGGTGTGGCGCCTTTTTTTGGGGCGTCGCGAAAGGGCGATGTCTCGGTACGGTGCCGGCCCGCTCCCCCGCCCAACCACCCGACAGGATGACACTGGATCGGGCGGTTGGGCGGGGGAGCGGGCTGGAGCCGGCCTTCTAAAACGGGATTTACCGCCGGCGGGTTGCGAACCAGATGACGTGGCGGGGGCCCTTGCCATTGTCGCGCGCCTTGACCGCGACTTCCTCGACCGCAAAGCCCGCATTCTGCAATCGCCGGGTGAAGGCGGCGTCTGATCCCGCCGACCAGATCGCCAATATGCCGCCGGGCTTGAGCGCGCGCATCGCGCTGGAGAGGCCGGCATTGGTATAGAGCCGGTCATTGGCATCGGCGGTCAGGCCGTCCGGGCCATTGTCGACGTCGAGCAGGATCGCGTCATAGCTGCCATGGCCGGCGGCGATCACATGGGCGACATCGTCCATCACCAGCCGCACGCGCGGATCGTCCAGGCAGCCGGCGGCCAGATCGACCATCGGGCCGCGCGCCCATTCGATGATCTCGGGCACCAGTTCGGCCAGCGTGATCTGCGCCTTGGCGTCCATTTCCGCGAGCGCGGCGCGCAGCGTGAAGCCCATGCCATAGCCGCCGATCAGCATATGGAGGCCGGCGCGCTTGCCCAGCCGCTCCAGCGTCATCAGCGCCAGCGCCTTTTCCGACCCGCTCATCCGGCTGCTCATCAGCTCGTTGCGGTCGAGCACGATCATGAAGTCGCCGCCGCGGCGATAAAGGCGCAGTTCCTGTCCGCCGGGAACGGCGGCGGTGCCCAGCAATTCGCGCGGTGTCATGGCAATGGTCCTCAAACAGGGCGGGGAAAGCGGCCGCATGACAGGTCGCGCGCCGCTGCGCAATGGCGGTCCAACGGACGGTTCGCCGCCTATGGGCTGGCCAGCGGCGGCGCAGGGGTCTATCGGCACCCCCATCATGCGTTATTTTCTCGATACCGAATTCAACGGCTTTGGCGGCGCGCTGATCAGCGTGGCGCTGGTGCCCGAACATGGCGACGATGATTTCTATGCGTCGCTGCCGCTGCCCGATGTGATCGAACCCTGGGTCGAGCGCCATGTCATCCCCTATCTGCGCCATGTGCCGCCGGGGCTGGACCATGAACTCAGCCGGATCGAGGCGGCCGACCATATCGCCGCCTATCTGGATGGCGATTCCGATCCGGTGATCATCGCCGACTGGCCCGAGGATCTGGCCCATTTCTGCGCGCTCCTGACCACCGGGCCGGGGCAGATGGCGGCGGTCGACTATGGGCTGCGGCTGGAACTGATCAATGCGGCGGGCTTCAGCGCGGCGGCCAACAGCCGGGTGCCGCACAATGCCCTGCATGATGCGCGGGCATTGCGCGACTTCTACGTCAATAATTGAGTGGGGCAGGGCGCGCTGGCGCCCCGCCCGTTCCTGTCAGCGCTCCGTGCCCCTCGCCTTGCCCCAGGCATGGGCGGCGGTATAGCCGAGATAGGCGGTGCCGAAGAGCGCGTAGAGCGGCTCGGGCAGGGCGTCGAGATAGGCGCGCATGCCCGCGATGATCGCACCCGCCACCTCCGGCTGCCAGCCCGAGATCAGCCCCATCGGGATCGACCAGAGCAGCAGCGCATAGATGACGTAGAGAAAGGCCGGTCGCGACCGCTGGGTCCACAGGTCGGTCGGCTCGGTGGGGAGAGGAATGTCGTCGGTCTTCAACATGATCGCGTCTCCCTTCAGCCGATGCGGTTGGCGAGCCAGCCATAGAGAAAGGCCTCGTTGGCCGGGCGGCTTTCGGCCAGCGCCAGATAGCGTTCGCCTTGCAAGGCCTCGATCGCCTTGATCAGCACGGCGTCGCCGGCCGCGCCGCGCAGGGTGCGGAAGGCGCGCAGCGCGGCGAGCGTGCGGGCGCCGATCGCGCCATCGGCCTGGAGGTCGGGATAGTCGCGCTGGTTGCGGTTGAGCGCGTTCAGCGCTCGCTGGAGAAAGGTGCTGGCGACCCCCGGTCCCATGTTGACGGCGGTGTCGAACAGTTCGGCGGCGAGCGCCATGCTCTGCTGCGCGACCGCGGCATAGCCCGGTCCATCCCAGTAAAGCTGGCGGTAGATGGTGCGCGCGGTGGCGGGCGGCAGGCGGCGCATGTCGCCGGCAAAGCCGTTCGCCCGCGCGACGCCCAGCGTGATGCCCATATTGGTCGGCCCGCCGCGATCGGCCGGATGGTCGACATAGCCACCCTCCCGCGCGATCAGTTCGTCCAGCAATGTGTCGATGTCCATGATTGGCCCTTCCATGGTTCGTGGATGGCGAATCATTTATCCCATATGGTTATCTGTAGGACAGGGGGCAATGGCATGGGCGCGTCTGTCGAAGTTCACAGTGTAAACGGGCTTCTGGGGTCGTTCGCGCTTGAAACGCGTCGGCAACGCCTCTGCTGCGCGTCGGTCATGCACTGGAACGCGTCCCGTCCAACAGGGGCTGGGCCATCGTGCCGCGTCAACGCCGCGCGCGGCCCGCGTTAGCGTCCGCGCTCGTGGTGTAATTTCCGGTGTAGATTGAGGTGATCGCATGGGGTTGGGCATGCCCAACCCCATGCGATTTCGAACTCGGTGGCCACCGGGCTCATCGGTAAGGTGGAGTTACCACACGTCACACG
>NZ_JBSXOQ010000061.1:0-7111 GCF_056859495.1 Sphingobium sp. L-44
TGAGCAAAAATGGAATGAAAAAGGGGCAAGGCGCGGCACCGCTCGGCTGCCGCGCGCCCTCAACGCGAAAGTCTTACAAATGCAGAATAATGTTACACCGCGCTCCTTCGGGAGCGCGAACGGCTTGCCGTGGATCAAAGCCGCGACCTATCGCGGCATCATGATGCTGGCGGCGGATATTGGCGGGCCGATCGACTTCAGCCCGGAGCAGCGCTTCCCGGGCGCGCGGCATGGCGTGCTACTGGAAGGCGCCAATCTCCTGATCGTCGGGACCCGGACCGGTCCGAACATTGGGCTGTATGACGTTAGCGCAGTCGCCCGGCAGTATGGCATGGACCTGCTGCTCGCGCGCTTCTCTGGTCCAGTCGCGAAATACGACATTTACCGCTGCAAAGACGATCAGTGGTTTACCGGCTATCAGCGCGCATGGTTTGAGGACCGCTACTGGTTCTGCCCGCCCGATGAAGTCGATCAGCCATTCATCCTGGCACACCGGCGCGGCCTGCAATTCTCCACCCATGCGCCTTGCCCCGATGCCCGGTGCTTTGAAGCCGGTCTCTCGCTGGCGGCGCAGACGAGCACGCAGTGGCAGGAGGCGGCATGAGCAAAGCCAAATCGAAGCCTGCCACGGCCGATCAGCCAGAGATGCTGTCCTGCTTCACGCTGGATCCTGCCGATGACGGCAGCTTCAAATATATCCGCTACTTCTACAAACAGGATGTACATCGTGCCGGAATAACCGACATGGTTATGGCGAAGCTGACGCCTGCCGGGCACAAGGCATCGCGTCATGATTTGCTGCTGCCTGACGCAGCCAGCGGTGAATATATGGACCTCAGCTATCTGCTGCAGCGCTACGATGCGATGCTGCCCGGGGCTGAGCGGACCGGATACGCCCAATTCACCCTGACACTGCCATCAGATCAGCCACCGCATGTGGGATGGGAGCAGGTGCGGGCATGGGTGCGAAGCTACTTTGTCCGTCAGGAGCAGTTGGCCGCACTGATGGTACTCCATCTGCCCTATTTGGCGGGTTCATCAAATGCCGCTCACATCCATATCCTGCTCCCGGCACGCCGGCTGTCGATGAATGGGTTTACCGGCCAGGCACGCGACGTCTGTTCGGATAGTGGCTGCCATGATGCATGGAACGCCTGGATCAGCTTTCAGAAAAAGGGCGGCTCATGCGTAAAGTGACGATGATCGATCCGCCCCATGGCTGGCGCTATGGCTTTCCCAAGCCCCTCACTCTTGGTGAGGGGCAGAGCTTGCAGGATTGGTTGATCGAAAATGGATACCCCCAGGCCGAGATCAACGTCTTCGGGATCGTCCATCTGCCTTGCCGATACTGGATGCGGGAAATTGAAGAGCCGCCGCCCTATGAGTTGAATGCGCACGACATAGGCGAGCGGAGAAAACTCATCCTGGCCCGTCGTCATGTCGCCGCGCTTCGGGCCAATCCGGACCTCATCATTCAGGCGCAGGCGGAGAATGACCGGCAGCTGGCAAGCCATCGTGCGACCATTGGAAACAGGGCATGGCGCTTTCTATTGAGGCGATCCATCGATGAGATCATCGCCTATATGCTTCAGAAGTCCCCGACCGGGAGAACTCTACGTTCAACCAGTCCATTCTCGATGATCCTGCCTCCCGAGCCGGAAGCAGAACGGCGTAGGATGTGGCGGGCGGCCAAGGCTGAATTGCTCTCCGATTATCCGAGCGGAGGAGCGGGGGAGGGGGGGGATTTTCAGTGCCGATAGCCGTCTGGTTGCGGCACATCATTGGCATAATGCAAGATATCGTCGACTTGAGCATAATGTCGACACGTGCTGGCCGACTTTGGTAGGCCGTGGTAGGTGGCAGCTAGGACTTTCCGGCCATTCCAGGCGCCCTCCTTCCCTAGGCAGCTTGCGGATTAATCTGCCATTGTGACCTTAATCAAAAAACGATCGCGTCGAAATAATAGTCGCATTTAATCTGCAGGCTCCGGCCGAATAATTCGCAAATGCCGACAATATCTTGACCTTTGGCAGTTCCTGATGGACATCAGGTCGATCCATTTTTAAACGAGGATTGGTGTAGCCTGCATGGATACCACAGCGAACGTCACCGATATTCCGGTCATCTACAAGATTTTAGGTATGAGCAGTGATGAGCAATTGGCACCTTTGGTCGACACACTAACGCAGACGCCTCTCAGCATACTTAAGATTTGCCGGGCCTATGAACGGCATGCTCCGGATCACAGTCGGTATACCGATCAGATCGGCGATGAGGTGTACCGTCTTGGTCAAAAGGCACTGAATGTTACGGATGGTAGCCGTCCTTCGTATCAACGGATGATCGGCGCGTTATGCAAACAGCTGGGATTGCCTGCGCAGGATGGCGATCTGGCCGGCAACGAGACGACTTTACTCAACCTCTTTACGTCGCAACGGCTCTCATCAATCGCGGCGGACAAGCAGCAGGCGGCCGTGAACGAGGCTCGCCAAGCAGTTGCTGAGGGGGCCAGGAGCTTTTTCGGCGCCGCAGAGTGGCCTGCTCTGGCTGCTTCCCTAATGCAAATTGCGTTCCTGCGCGGGACGTATAATGAATTTGCGCGCGCAAGTAAGGGAGGCAAGGAGGCCAGTTCGACGCCACCACCTGATGGTCATTCCGATGCTTTGGTCATCAGTAACGATAGCGGAACCCCTATTCTAACGCTTGCTCAGATCAGCTTTTCGGACTCGGACGATGGGTGGCGCAAGGTCAGCAAGGATGATACCGGGATCAGCCGGTTAAATTCCGTTTTGCAAGCTGTCCCCGGCGTGGCCACGGCCGTTGAGGTTGGGACAAGCAACTACATGAACGTGATTGTCCCAGCTGGAACCGAATTGGTTGAGAGCGTTAAGCATGGTGGCCTAATCGGCACGCTCCGCAAAATTGGCACAAGCGAATTCGCCGGAGCCGCTAAACTCGATATCGGGAAGCTTTCGGCGCTGGCGGCTTCCGGCGCTGCTCTCAATATTGCATCGGCCATGCTGGCGCAAAAGCATCTCGCCGACATTAGCGAGAACCTCTCGGACATTAAGGAGGCCGTCGAAGATGTCGCTGCGTTTCAAAAGAACGAGCGTCGATCAGTCCTGACAGGATCGATCTGCTATTATGAGCAGATTGCTGGGTCCGTGCTGTCCGGAGAGCTCTCGGATGAGGTGGTCCACGTCATCGAAATGCACGAGACCAAGCTGCTGGAGGTGCAAAACCATCTTGCCATCGACATTCGCAGTCAAACCGAAGCCCTGAAGATCTTGAAAGACGAAGAGTGGGTCCGGCAAGGTAAGTACATTAAGGCGCTGGATGAGCAGCAGGCAGCGCTCGATAAGCTCTATCATGAAATGCTTTTGTGTTTGCGCGCGCGCGCCTTTGGCTGGCAGCTCCTCTCTGTCTTCCCTGGCCGAGAAAAGCGTAAAGAAGATCGGCTTCAGGATATTAGGGCCTCTGTATTAGCCTTGCTGCCGCAGGGCGAGGTAGCCATTGCGCTGGATCAGCTCCTCCGCGAGAAAATCAAAACCGTCACTAGCGCGGCTGATCGTTCCCAAATTCTGCGGAACGAAAATGCTCTGATGAACCGCATCTCGGCTCAAAGCGCGATGATTTTCGATAGCCTTGAAACAATCGGCATGGATATCTCCACTCACGATCGCCCGCTCTCGATGGATCTGAAAATTCAAGATGGGATTATCATAGCAACGCGAATGCGTTGAACTGCTAACAGCCCAGCATTCAAACTCGAGCGTATCGAATCCACCATCCTCTGACGTGACGCCCCATGTTCGCTCGATCGAAGACGTATCGCCCTAGTCTGTGGCTCCGGTTGTTTCTTGCCGACTACTGGACGTTGACGCTGATCCGTTCCCAGCCTCAAGACGTGAAGCTGGGAAGCGGAAAACTGGCATCCATCGACATTACTGCAATCTCGGTGACGAGAGCATTGCTCTGGCATGCCGTCGAAATCCGCACACGGGATAGTGTCACCAATCTCACAGGCCTTTCCGGCAACGCAGCCCGCCAACTGCGCGACGACCTGCACAGCTTCGTGAACTTACATCTCGCTGCTCTCATCGATAAAGGCAAAGGCCAACTCATGGTGGTCGACCAGGCCATCACCGCGATCGTCGAGGGCAAGCGGCAATATCTCGCGCAGTCAGACATTAGTCGCGCGATCGCAGAAGTGCCCGGCAGCGCGTCCCTGGCGCTGTCCCACCCACTCTTTCATGCCGCCCTAATGCCTGCCGCATTACGAACGCACCTGCCAACATCTTTTAGGATGTTGACCGATGCTGAGGAACGCCAGCGCTACAACGAAGCATTCGTTGAACACGAAATGCGCGAATTCAGCTCTTTCTTCGACCAGCTTGAGGGCCTATCCCTTTCCGACGAACAGCGGGAAGCCTGCATTCGGCTCGAGGACAGCAATCTTCTCGTGGCATGCGCTGGGTCCGGCAAGTCTGCGACGATGGTCAGCAAAGTGAGTTACGTCCTCGAGAAAGGACTTCATGCCCCGTCCGAAATCCTGGTGCTGGCCTTCAACAAAAACGCGGCCGACCAGCTGAAAGATCGGATCGCGCGACAGCTCGGCGTTGAAGCGGACGAGCTGGAATGCCGGATCACAACATTCCACGCGCTCGGCCTTGGGATCATCAAGGAGGCTGAAGGGCGACCACCCCAGCTCGCCAACTGGGTGGATAACGCCCATGGGGAGGCCCGCTTCATCGATGGGATCATCGATGCATTGATGAAATCGAACGAGGAGTTCCGCACGCTCTGGCCGGATATGCTTCTCCTGTATCCCAAGGCTGATATCCCGCCCTCCCAGTTCGACTCGGCTGAAGAATATCGGCGACATATGGCCGATAATAGCGGCAAGCGGCCGGAGAGCATTCTCAGCCAGTCCGGGATCTATGTGAAGTCCCTACAAGAGCTGAAGATAGCCAACTGGCTGTGGCAGCACTCAGTCGAATTCAAATACGAACGGCGGACGAAGGTCCAGGACGAGGATGGCGGCATCCGCCACGTCGATCCAGATTTCTATTACCCAGCCACCGACACGATCCACGAGCACTTCGCCATCGATGCTGACGGGACTTCGCCCTTCAGGGATTACGTCAAGCATGCCAAGCTGAAGCGGGCCGGCTATGCTAGAATTGGCGCCGATTTCTTCGAGACAACATCTGCTCAGTCCGCCGATGGCTCGCTGCTCGACCAACTCAGGAGCGAGCTGGAAAAGCGTGAGATTGAGCTGACTCCGAAATCACCCGAGGAGATCATGAAGACGATCCCCTCCGTCGTGATGACACGCTACCGCAAGATTATCGGGGTCTGCATCAAGCACATCCGTGCCAGCAGCCTCACGTTGGAAATGTTGCAGGAAAAGGCGAAGACGCTGCACGACAAGAATCGCGCCACCCGTTTCGCGAAGGTCATCTGGCTCATCACCCAAGCCTATTCGCAGAAGCTGGAGCAGGATGAGCGGATCGATTTCGACTCCATGTTTGGCGATGCGACTAAGCTAGTGGAAGCCGGCCGCTATCGTAGTCCCTATTCCCTGATCCTCGTCGACGAATTCCAGGACATCTCTGATTCTCGGGCTAAGCTCATCAAGGCTCTCAAGCATCAGAGGGCGTTCACGAAGATGTTCGCGGTCGGGGATGACTGGCAGTCAATCTACCGTTTTACCGGGTCTGATATAACTATCTTCACCGAATTCGATGCTAACTTCGGCGCATCCTGGCAGGGCCGATTGCAGCGCACATATCGCTGCAACCAGACGCTAGCCGAAGCCGCGGCCCGTTTCATCCAGAAAAATCCCGCACAGATGTCGAAGCAGGTCACTTCATCACGGCCGGCCGTTCGGCGTTCTATCAGGGCGATCCCCGTGAAAGTAGAATGGGGCAAGCCACGCATGGGCGATGCCTGCTTCAAGATCCTTGAAAGGTTGGATCGTTTCCTCAGCGGCATTCAGTCGCAGTGGCGCGAGAGCGATGAGCACCGCCTAAAGGTGCTTGTCCTGTGGCGATACAACATGCTGGACCCGTTCCATGCCGGCTCGCCAATGTATGACTGCATCGAGGTTTCGGGCCTGTCTTTCCATCGGTCGAAAGGATTGGAGGCCGACTACACGATCCTGATGGATGTCAGCGAAGGTGACTACGGCGTACCCAGCAGGATCGAGGATGACGAACTCCTCAATCTGGTGATCCCACGGCCGGAGGAATTCGAGTACGCGGAGGAACGGCGGCTTTTCTATGTCGCGTTAACGCGGGCCAGCCGCGGGACGTTTCTGCTCTACAACAGCAGTAGGCCATCCCGCTACATCTCAGAACTTTGCGCCGTCGCCGGTGATGATGTCCGGTTCGAAACAGTCGACGGTGTACGGCTGATGCAGTGTCCTGCATGTGTAACCGGGCGATTAATCGAACGGCAAACGGAAGGTGGGATCAGCATAATTGGCTGCAGCTCTCATCCACGATGTTCGTATGTTCGCCGGCCATCCGGCGTCTAATTGCGCGAGGGAATCTCGGTCCCGCTTTTGAGGCAACAAGCGCAGCGCTTTGGGGATCTCGATGTCGCGCTTTTCGCTCAATTGAAAAAAAACTTCGATGACACGAGTAAGGAGACGTCATCAATCCTACACTCCTCAGAATAACCCCTAGATTTTTTAATGCGTTAGGCCTTAGGAATATTTCATGAGCAATTGTAGCGGTCTGAGCATCTGGGTAGGCGATCTTGATTGTTACATCAACATCGACGCTATCTGTGCGGAGAATGAGCGTGAAGCTGAGGAGGCTGCGCTTGAACTTGAGCTCGACGAAATTGGCGAAATCAGGTTGCTGGCGGGCAAATCTACGTCGGCGAGATATCTGAATTGCAATGATATTACACCATCCGATTGGCGATATGCCGTACATCAGGCTGGAATGCTAATCGGCTCAGAGTCCGTTTGGAAAATCAGGGATGAGCGTTTCGGCGTAGTAGGTTTCCACCCATGGCGACGAGGATCATCGCCTGTGAGACGTCGATGCGCTTTTCGTAGTCGCGGACCAGACGGCGCCATCGGGTCATCCATCCGAAG
>NZ_JBSXOQ010000062.1:0-76253 GCF_056859495.1 Sphingobium sp. L-44
GTGTGAAGTGTGGTAACTCCACCTTACCGATGAGCCCGGTGGCCACCGAGTTCGAAATCGCATGGGGTTGGGCATGCCCAACCCCATGCGATCACCTCAATCTACACCGGAAATTACACCACGAGCGCGGACGCTAACCCCCGAATGGCTCTTCGGCTTTTATCAGAATTTGAAGCGGACGCCCGCTGTGAAGGCCCGGCCGATAAAGTCATAGACCGCGATATTGGTCGGCAGGTTCACCCCCGGCACGGTGCCCGGAATGATCGGCGGCTGCTTGTCGAACAGATTGTTGACGTTGGCGAACAGCTCGAAATTGCCATTCCCCTGGGGCACGGTGAAGCGCATGGCCAGGTCGGTATACCAGACCGCCTTCACCTTATCGTCGACGAACTCGATCGGCACCGGCCCACCGGGAATATCCAGCCGCATCTTGTGAATATATTGTTCGGACAGGGTGATGCCGAACGGCCCGTTGCTGTAGTCGATCGAGAAATTGCCGCGCCAGCGCGGGAAGCCGGCCGGGTTGCTACCGACCACGCTGACGCCCGCATAATGGGCGATCGGCGCGCCCGCATATTGCTGGGCATCGAACTTGTCGAGATAGTTCATGTAGAGCCGCAGGCTGAGCGCCCCGTCGCCCAGCGCCGTGCGATAGCTGGCGTCGAAATCGATGCCGGCGGTCTTCAGGAAGGCGATGTTGGCCGGCACGATATGCACCAGCGAGGGCAGGCTGGTCGGCGTCGCCCGATCGATCAGGCCGCATTCGGCCACGCCCGATCCGCCCGCATTATAGCAGTTGGTGATGATCTGCTGCGACGAAAGCGTGTCGATCAGGCCGGTGACCTTGATCTTGTAATAGTCGACCGACAGCGAGAAGCCGGGGAAGAAGGACGGCGTCAGCACGCCGCCGATCGTCAGCGTCTTGGCCTTTTCCGGCTTCAGATTGGCGTTGCCGCTGGTGACCGTGTTCACATTCTGGTTGAGGCCGCTGCCATAGCTGCCATCGGCGGTCTGCAGATCATTGACGATGCCGATGCCACTCTGCGCCCCCGAATAAAGTTCGAACAGGTTGGGCGCACGGATGTCACGCGACAGGGTGGCACGCAGCAGCAGGTCATCGACCGGCTTCCAGGTTGCGCCAACCTTCCAGGTCTCGACCGTACCCGACGTCGAATAGTCGGTGATGCGGCCCGCGCCGTTGATGCTCAGTTCCCGGAAGAAGGGCTTGTCCTTCAGGATCGGCACCGCCAGTTCGGCATAGGCTTCCTTGACGTTCAGGCTGCCATGGGCCGTGCCGACATTGGTCAGCCAGTAGAAGTTGGTGGTGGCCGGCACCCCGCGCAGTCCGGCGAAATAGGCGCTGCGCTCGGCCGCCGTGTCGAGCAGCGAGGGATCGGCATTGCTGGTGAGGTTCAGCGTCTGCTTGCGATATTCCGCGCCGACCGCGAAGTCGACCGGCCCTGCCGGCAAGTCGAACAGGCTGCCACTCAGGTTCACCGCAAAGCTGTCCTGACGGATGCTCGCGCGGTAACGCGACGTGCCGGTCGCATAGGCATAGCCTTCGGGAGTCGACTTGGACGGATCGCCATGCAGCACGTCGATCGGCTTGCAGCCCGCATATTGGCTGGCATAGGTCGGATCGAGCAGCACGCGGCAGGTGATCTGGCCAGTGCTCGGATCGACCACGGCGTCGGCCGCCGCATAGAGCTTCTTGCTGTCATAAAGGCCGGAGTTGGCCAGGATGTGCTTGGAGTCGCCATGCGAGTAGGTGGCGCTCCAGTCGAGCCCGCCCAGCTTGCCGGTGAAGCCGGCATTGACCATCCAGTAGTCGGTGCGTTCCTTGGCGATGGCGGTCGGCTGGCCGGCATCATATTGGCCGACCGTGTAGCTGTCCGTCGCGGACGTCAGCGCCGAATTCAGCGCGGAGGACAGATAGGGATTGCCCTTGTAGATGGTGACACCCTGCGACGCCGGGACGAGCGCATTCACCTGGGTCGAATATTCCAGGTCCGAGCGCGACCAGCTGCCCTGAACGAAGGCGTTGATATCATCGGTCAGGTCATAGCTCAGCCGCCCGAAGGCCTGATAGGTGGTCAGCGGGATGACCGCCGCGCCGGTGGTCGGGATCTGGTAACCGTCGCCCCCCGACTGGAAGCCGGTCGTGCCGACCGCCGTGCCGGTGTTGAACGGGCGCGTCGTGCCGTCATTGTTGATGACCTGCCCGACATAAGGATTGCCCGCCACGCTGGAGGCGGTGATGCGGCCATTGGGGGCGAGCGCCGAAATCAGGATGTTCGACCCGATCGTATAGGGGTTGCGCGCGCCGCCGGGCGCACAGACCGACGCCGGCTCGCTCGCCAGCTTAGTGCAGCCCACGACGCTGCCGACATAGCTATAGCCCTTGGTCGCATAGTCGCGATCGCTACGCAGCATGCCTTCATTATTGGAATATTCGCCGCTCAGCAGGATATGGCCGCGTCCGCCGGCAAAATCCTGGCCGACTGCCAGGCCGAGGCGCTGGTTGGCATTGTCGCCCTCGTCGGAAATGCCCGCCTGGGCGACGCCCTTGATGCCGGTGAATTTCTTGTCGAGCACGAAGTTGACGACCCCCGCGACCGCGTCAGACCCCCATTGGGCCGAGGCGCCGCCTGTCACCACGTCGACCCGCTGCATCAGCAGCTGCGGCAGCACATTGGTGTCGATCGTGCCGATATATTCGGTCGGCGACACGCGCATGCCGTCGAACAGGATCAGCGTGCGCAACGGCCCCTTGGGATTGGCGCTGGGCGTGCCCAGACCGCGCAGGTTGAGCACATTGCCGTGGATCGGCGCGTTCGAGAAATTCGACGCCGACTTGGAAGGGCTGAGCGAATTGGAGAATTGCGGCAGCTTGTTGAGCGCGTCCGGAATGCTCGACGGCGTCGTGCGCGACAATTCCTCGGTCGTGGCGACCGTCACCGGCGTCGGCGCGGTATAGCCATCGCGCACGATGCGCGAGCCGGTCACGACGATGTCGGATGTGCTGACCGGTGCGGCACTACCCTGCTCGGCGGCCTGCTCCGGTGCCGGTGCGGGCGCCGCCGCATCCTGCGCCAGCGCGCTGCCCGTCATCGCGACGATGCTGGCGCCGATCGCCAGCGACGACGCAAAAATCTTGTGCTTGGACATTGGTCTTTCCTCTCCCTGGACGCAATGTGTCGGCTCGTTGGCCCACACCTGTCATTATTATCCCGGTGTGCATTTTTATTTCTATCGCTCCAGCGGTGGATGTCAACTAATTTTGCACCAGTGGTAAATGTTTGATCGAAAAGAAATTACGCCCTTGCCGCAGCGGAAATCCGGCCTTCTTATTAGGGGCAGGGGATAAAGCCGCGAAAAGCGGCGCATCATATATTGACCTATGGTGCAAAAATGTGCGTTATGCCGGCAACAGATCGTGCCGCTCCGCGGACCAGGCACGGCGATCAGCATGGAGAAGGTCGGTGTCGAGCCTGCGCAACAGAGAATCGGTGATAATCAGGGCGTTCCGCCGATGAGCGAACCTGCCTTGTCCCTGTCAGCTTCGCCGTCACCCTCAGCGCCGATCGACAGCCCCCCGCCGCCGTCCCCTGCCCCGGCCACCGCCGATTATCCCAGCCCCTTCATGGGTTGGCTGACGGTCGCGATCCTGTTCCTGCTCTATATCCTGTCGCTGACCGACCGGAACATCATGGCGCTGATGGTCGGCCCGATCAAACAGGATCTGGGTCTCTCCGACCTCCAGATCAGTCTGCTCCAGGGACCGGCCTTCGCCGTCCTCTTCTGCCTGTGCGCCATTCCGCTCGGCATGGCGCTCGACCGCTTCAGCCGCCGCATCGTCCTCTATCTGTCGGTCACGGTGTGGAGCATCGCCGCTGCTTCCTGCGGCCTCGCGGGCAGCTTCGTCGGCCTTGCCATGGCGCGGGCCGGGGTGGGCGCGGGCGAGTCGGGTTTTGGCACCGGCAGCTATTCGGTCGTCGGCGACAGCTTCCCACCGCACCGCGTCTCGCTCGCCATGTCGGTCTTCATCATGGGCGGTGTCATGGGCGCGGGCATCGTCTTCCTGCTGGGCGGCCCGATCGTCGGCGCAGCGATGAAGGCCGGCCCTGCCACATGGCCGCTCTTCGGCACGCTCCAGCCCTGGCAGCAGGTGTTCATCATGACCGGCGCGCCCGGCATCCTGCTCGCCTTCCTCGTCTTCCTGTTCCGCGAACCGCCCCGGCGCAAGACCGTGAGCGCGGGCGCGGGCTATGGCGAGGCATGGGCCTACATCCGCCGGCACAAGCCGCTCTACACCGCCGCCTTTGTCGGCTTCGGCCTGGCCTATGCCGCCACCATCGGCTTCCAGCTCTGGACCCCGGTCTATCTTGCCCGCGTCCATGGCTGGCAGCCGGCGCAGATCGGCCCGGTGATCGGCATCGCCCAGATCGCCGCCGCGGCGCTGATCCCGCTCCATGGCTGGACCGTCGATCGCCTCTATCGCCGGGGACGCAAGGACGCGCATCTCTTCTGGTGCCTGATGACCGTGCTGGCCGCCGCCCCCTTCGGCATCGCCGCCTTCCTGGTCGCCAGCCCCTGGGCCACGGTCGCCTGCTACTGGTGCTTCATGGCGCTGATCCTCTCGACCGCCAGCATGGGGCCGGCCACGGTCCAGGTCGTCACCCCCGCCTATCTGCGCGGCCGCGTCTCGGCGCTCTATGTGCTGGCATCGGGCCTCATCGCCATGGCCGGCGGCCCGGCCTTCATCGGCCTCGTCACCGACAAGCTGTGGGGCGACGAGATGAAGGTGGGCCTCTCGCTCATTACCAGCGTCTTCTGCGTGCTGCTGCCCGCCGCCCTTCTCTTCGCCCTCGGCCGCGCCTCGATGCGCCGCGCCCATGAAGGCGATCCGGTCTGACCGGCTGTTTCCGAAAGGACATAAAGATGATCGAAACCCGCCGCCCCGCCTTCATCGACGGTAAGCCCAAGCAGTTGCTGATCGACGGCCAGCATGTCGACGCGCTGTCGGGCAAGACATTCCAGAGCTTCAGCGCCTCCACCGGCGAACTGGTCGCCGAACTGGCGCTGGCCGGCGCCGAGGATGTCGACCGCGCCGTCCGCGCCGCCCGCGCCGCCTTTGAAGGACCATGGAGCCGCTTCAAGCCGGCCGAGCGCCAGGCGGTATTGCTGCGCCTCGCCGACCTGGTCGATGCCGAGTTCCAGGATCTCGCCCTGCTCGACGTGATCGAGATGGGCCGGCCGATCACCGCCGCAATGGGCTTGCGCGGCATGTTGCAGCGATCGCTGCGCCATTTCGCCGGCGCCGCCACCGCCATCCATGGCGAGACCCTGTCCAACAGCTTTCCGGTCGATCTCCTGTCCTACACGCTCAAGGAGCCGGTCGGCGTCGTCGGCGCGATCATCCCCTGGAACGGGCCGCTGTTCAGCGCCGCCTGGAAGATCGGCCCGGTACTGGCCACCGGCTGCACCATCGTCCTGAAGCCGGCCGAGGATGCCTCGCTCAGCCCGCTGCGCTTTGCCGAACTCTGCCTGGAGGCGGGCGTGCCCCCCGGCGTCGTCAATGTCGTTACCGGCGCGGGCGAGACCGGCGCGGCCCTTTCCGCCCATCCCGACGTCGACAAGATCGCCTTCACCGGCTCGTGCGAGACCGGCCAGCGGATCATCGCGGCCTCGGCCGGATCGGTGAAGAAGGTGACGATGGAACTGGGCGGCAAATCACCCAACATCATCTTTGCCGACGCGGATCTCGACGCCGCCACCCCGGCCGCCGCCATGGGCGTGTTCAACAATTCCGGCCAGGTCTGCGCCGCCGGCACCCGCCTGTTCGTCGAACGGCCGGTCTATGAGGAGATGGTGCAGCGCATCGCGGCCTTCGCCGCCAATCTGAAGATCGGCCCCAGCCTCGATCCCGAAACCGTGATCGGCCCGCTGGTGTCGGCCAAGCAGTTCGCCCGCGTCTCCTCCTATCTCGACCTTGGCCCGCAGGAGGGCGCCCGGCTCGTCACCGGTGGCCATCGCGTCACCGGCGGCGCGCTCGACAAGGGCCATTGGGTCGCCCCGACCATCTTCGCCGATGTGACGGACGAGATGCGGATCGCGCGGGAGGAGATTTTCGGACCCGTCTCCTGCATCCTGCCCTTCGACAGCCTGGACGAGGTGATCGGCCGTGCCAACGCGACCCGTTTCGGCCTCGCCGGCGGGGTGTGGACCCGCGACATCGGCAAGGCCATGACGGCGGTCAAGCGCATCCGCGCCGGCTCCATCTGGGTGAACCATTATTTCGCGATGGACCCGTCGGTCCCGTTCGGCGGCTACAAGATGAGCGGCTATGGGCGGGAGGGCGGCGCCGAGCATATCGACGCCTATCTCCAGACCAAGGGCGTGTGGATCCGCACCTGAGCACCGCCAACCCGAGGGGCCGGTCAGCGCCCCTCGGCATAGGCGCGGATCAGCGCATAGAGATAATCGCGCCCGTCATAGACGCTTTTCACCCTGATGCGCTCGTCCACCCCATGCGCGCCATTGCCGTCGGGATCGAGGACAATGCCCGGCACGCCATAGGTCGGAATACCCGCAGCGCTCAGATAGCGGCCATCGGTGCCGGCGGTCAGCAGGTTGGGCACCAGCGGAATGCCGGGAAAATGCCGCTGCGCCAGTTTTTCGGCCGGTCCCATGATCCGGGGATCGAGCGGCGGCGGCACGGCCGGCGCGCCCTTGTCGCCCTTGCGCGTCAGGGCAATGCCGGACGGCAGCGCCGCGCGCAGCCGCGCCTCGACATCCTCCACCCTGTCGCCCGGAAACAGGCGACACTGGATCGTCGCCTGCGCCCGCTGCGGCAGCGCATTTTCGGCATGGCCCGCCTCCACCTGCGTCGCGACACAGGTGGTGCGCAGCATCGCATTATAGGTGACGTCGCCCGTCACCGTCGCGACCGTTGCGGCGTCGTCCTGCCCCTGCCCCAGCCGCTCCATCGCCTGCCCCATCGCGCCGCCGACGATCGGTCCCATGCGGGTAAAATAGCCGCGATTGGTCGGGTTGAGCTGGATCGGGAATAACAGCCGCCGCACCGCCGCCAGCGCATCGGCCAGGTCATAGATCGCATTGTCGGGACGCGGGCGGCTGCTATGGCCGCCGCTGTTGCGCGCCTCAATCGTGAAGCTCTGCGCATATTTCTCGCCCACCGCGAGATAGAGGGCGATCGGCCGGCCGTCCTTGTCGCTGATGCCATAGCCACCCTCGTTCAGGGCAAAGCCCGCCTGCACCGCATCGCGCCGGTTGCGTAGCAGCCAGTCGACGCCGTTCACCGCATCGCTGCTTTCCTCGCCACAGGTCAGCGCAACTTTGATCGTGCGCCGGGGACGAAAGCCCGCCGCCTGCATCCGGATCAGGCTGTCGATCCAGATCGCCGACAGCGCCTTGTCGTCGATCACCCCGCGCCCGATGAAATAGCCCTTCTCCTCGGTCAGGCGGAACGGATCGCGCGGCCAATCCTCGCGCCGGGCGGCCACCACATCGATATGATCGACCAGCAGCATCGGCGCGGCGCGCGGATCGCTGCCCTCGATCCGGGCGATCAGGCCGCCATCCTTCTCATGCCCCTCCGGCACGAAGACCTCGGCGCGGTCCGGCCCGAACCCGGCCTTGCGCAGCCGATCGAGCATCCGGCCCGCCGCGACGGTGCAGCTGCCGGTCGAGGCGCTGGTATCGGTCTCCACCAGTGCGCGATAGATATCGCGAAAGGCGATCTGGTCGGGGCGCAGTTCCGCCGCCATAGCCGGGCCGGATGCCAGCGCGACAAGGCCACCAAGGGCCAGCAGGGAGCTTCTCATTTCTGAATGTCGAGCGCGTGTTCGGGGCAGGATTTGGCGCCCATCCAGGCCAGCCTTTCCTGCTCTTCCGGCACATCGATATCGCCGGGCATGATATAGCCCTCGTCATCCAGCTCGAAGATGTCGGGCGCCATCGCCCAGCAGCGGGCATGGCCCTGGCATTTCTCGCGATGCACGATGATCTTCATGCCGCATCCTCCTGTGACCAGTCGAGGATGAGATTTTCGATCCCGAACACATGGCCGCCATAGGTGACCGGCGCGGTGCCGGCCTTGATGCGGAAGGTCGGGATGCGTTTCAGCCATTCCTCCAGCCCCACGACGATCTCGCGCCGCGCCAGATGCGACCCCAGGCAACGATGCGGACCATAGGCAAAGGCGGTGTGGCGATTATCCTCGCGGGCGAGGTCGATGCGCGCGGGATCGGCAAATTCCAGCGGATCGCGATTGGCAATCATCGTCGCGCAGGACACATAGTCGCCCTTGCGGATCGGCGCGCCCTCGAAATCCACGTCCTTCGTCGCGACCCGGATCATCTGCACCGTCGGATAGGCGCGCAGCAATTCCTCCGCCGCCAGCACGATCCGCTTGGGGTCGTCGCGCAGCCATTGCTGGTCCGCCTGATGCCGCGCCAGATAATTGAGGTCAAAGCCGATCGCGGCCGCCACCGTGTCCAGCCCGGCGATGAACAGCAGCACGCCCGTGCCCCTGATCTCCATGTCGGTCAGCGGCCGGTCGTCGATCCGCGACTGCACCAGGAAGGACATGAAATCATCGACTGGCTGCCGACGCCGATCGGCCGACAATTCGTCGATGAAGGCAACGATGGTGCGCGCCGCCGCCGGCCGCTTCACATTGTCGCCATGCAGCAGGTCGTTGGCCCAGCCGACAAATTCGTCCAGCCGATCGTCCGACAGGCCCAGGAAGCGCAGGAAGATATTGACCGCGAAGGGGAAGGCAAAATCGGTCATCACGTCGCAGCTGGTGCCCGACGCCGCGATCCGGTCGATCAGCACGCTCGCCCTTTCGCGCACTGCCGTTTCCAGCGCCATCACCCGCTTGGGCGACAGCAGCGGGTTGAGCAGCGAGCGGAACTTGCCATGGTCTGGCGGGTCCAGTTCCAGCGGGATCATCGGCCAGCTTTCGCCCAGTGCCGAGGCGAAGATGCTGCGATGGCTGGAGAAGGTTTCGGGATCCTGCAACACCCGCCGCTGGTCCTGCGCACGGGTGATGACCCATGTGCCCTTGCCGTCGCGAGTGTTGACCGGCGAATAGAAGATGCGCGGCCCATCATGCACCACCGCGCTCGCCGCCTGCGGATCGCCATTGGGCGTCGGCTCCAGCCCCGGCGAGCTGAACAGGCTGAAATTGCCGATCATGTCGGGCGGCACATGCGCCGGGATCGGACAGGCGGCCATGGTCTCCATACTACGCTCTCCTGCAGCGGTAGCCAGTTCTCGCGCCACGACGGACCGGCCTTATCAATTTTGCATTATGGTATAGTTTATGAGCGCGCCGCCGGCTGTCAATCGGACAATCGTCGTTACGATATTTTCCCGTGCGCGGCGCACGGGCGCCGCCGCATTTCCACGCTTTTCCGCCACATTGCGCAAAATTCGCGATTTCCGTTGCGGATGAAAATTATCCTTGAGTGCAAAATATAACTAGCCACCTGTGCAATATTGACCTAAGGAATCGGACATGGATCGCAAGCGGCCATCCGAAAGCCGCGAGCAGCCCGACGGGTGACACCCGGACGGCGCGTTCGCCTTTCGAGCAGAACAGGGATGTGAGTGGATGGCGGAAATGGAGCCGATCGATAGAGAAGAATTCCGGCAGGAGGCGCGTGCCTGGCTGAAGGCGAATTTTCCGCCCTCGCTGACCAATGTGCCCGGCCTCCTCTTCCAGGGCGACGCCAATGCCGCCGCCGCCAATGCCGACTATCAACTCTGGCGCCAGCGCATGACCGACAAGGGCTGGGGCGTGCCCACCTGGGCGCCGCGCTATGGCGGCGCCGGCCTCACCGAAGCGCATGGCAAGATCATCGGCGAGGAACTGACGGCGATAGGCGGTTTCAACCCGATCCGCAGCTATGGCACGATGATGCTTGGCCCGACCTTGCTGGAATATGGCGACGAAGCGCAGAAGCTGGAACATCTGCCCTTCATCGCCAGCCATGAGCGGCGCTGGTGCCAGGGCTTTTCCGAACCCGGCGCGGGATCGGACCTGGCCGCGCTCCAGACCAAATGCATCGACATGGGCGATCACTGGCTGGTCAGCGGGCAGAAGATCTGGACATCGGGCGCCGACCAGGCCGACTGGTGCTTCGTGCTCGTCCGCACCGATACCGAGCGCAAGCAGGGCGGCATCAGCTTCCTGCTGGTCGACATGCAATCCGAAGGGATCGAGGCGCGACCGATCGTCCTCATCAGCGGATCGACCCATTTCTGCGAGGTCTTCTTCAACGATGTGAAGGTGCCCAAGGGCAATCTGGTGGGCGAGGTCAACCAGGGCTGGACCATCGCCAAGCGGCTGCTGCAGTTCGAACGCAACAGCCTGTCGGAGGTGAAGGCCGACATCACCCCCCTCGCCCCGCTGGCCCATGACTATCTCGGCACGGACGCGCTTGGGCGGATCGACAGCCCGGACCTGCGCGCCCGGCTGGTGCGCAATGCGATGCGGCATGAAGCCTATATGGCGACCGTCCGCCGCCTCGCCGCCGAAGCCAAGAATGGCGGCCCCAGCCATGGCGTGTCCGCACTCAAGAATTTGTGGTCCGGCATCATCCAGGAACGGGCCGAGCTGCTGGTCGAGATCATGGGCGCCGATGGCCTGGGCTGGGCCGGCGATCCCTATAGCGCGGCCGAGAAGGAGGCGACGCGCGCCTGGCTGCACAGCAAGGCCTTCTCCATCTACGGCGGCAGCTACGAGGTGCAGAACAATATCACCGCCAAGCGCACGCTGGGCCTGCCGGGCTGAGCATGGGCGAGGACGATAGAAAAGACAGGATGCGGGAGGACGCGCCGTGGCGGTGCTGAACGAAGAACAGACGATGCTGAAGGACATGGCGTCACAATGGGTGCGCGACCGCCTGCCCGTGACCGCGCTGCGCGGCCTGTACGACCATGGCGGCGGCGGCCGCAGCGGATCGGACGGCTATGATGCCGAGGCATGGGCCGAAATGGCGCAGATGGGCTGGTGCGGCATCATCGTGCCGGAAGCCCATGGCGGCGCCGATTTCGGCTATCTCAGCCTTGGCCTGGTGATCGAGGAACTGGGGCGCACCCTGGCCGCCTCACCGCTCATCAGCTCCGCGCTGGTCGCCGCATCCGCGCTGCGCCTCGCGGGCACGCAGGAGCAACAGGCCGGCTGGCTGCCGGGCATCGCTGACGGATCGCTGATCGGCACGCTGGCGCTCGACGAAGGGCCGCATCATGCACCCGAGCGCACCGCGCTGGCGGCCACAGCCTCAGGCGATGGCTGGAAGCTGTCAGGCACCAAGCGCCCGGTGCAGGACGGCATGATCGCCGACCTCGCCATCGTTGCCGCGCGCACCAGCGGCGCGCCGGGCGATCGCGATGGCCTGACCCTGTTCCTGGCGCCGACCGACAGCGCCGGGCTGGAGCGGCAGCCGCTCGACCAGATCGATGCCCGTCGGCCGGCCCTTTATCGCTTCGATAGTGTCAACATCGCTGTCAACGACGTGCTGGGCGAAGTCGGCAAGGCCGCTGACCTGCTCGACGCGATCCGCGACCGGGCCGCGATCGGCATGGCGGCCGAAATGCTGGGCAGCGCGACCCAGGCGTTCGACATCACGCTCGATTATCTCAAGACCCGCGTCCAGTTCGGCGCGATCATCGGCTCCTTCCAGGCGCTGCAGCATCGCGCCGCCGAACTGTTCGGCGAATTGCAGCTGACGCGATCGGCGGTCGAAACCGCCCTGGCGGCGATCGATGCCGATGATCCTGCGCTCCCCGCCCTCGCCTCGCTTGCCAAGGCGACCGCCGGCGAGACGCTACACCGCATTTCCTCGCAGATGGTCCAGCTTCATGGCGGCATCGGCATGACCCATGAACATGATGCCGGCCTTTATCTCAAGCGCGCCCGCGTCGCGGAGCAATGTCATGGCAGCACCGCCTGGCACCGCGAGCGCTGGGCACGCCTCAATGGCTATTGAGGGGCCGATGACCATGAAATCGCGCGAAATACAGTTGAAGCGCCGCCCGGTCGGCGCCCCGGTGGCGGAGGATTTCGCCACCGTCGAGCAGGCCCTGCCGCCACCCGGCCCCGGCGAGGTTCGGGTTCGCAATCTCTGGATGGCGGTCGACCCGGCGATGCGCGGACGGATGAGCGACGCCAAAAGCTATGTTCCACCCTTCGCCCTCGATGCGGCGATGGAGGGGCCGGCGATCGGCGAAGTCGTCACCTCCAACGATCCGGCCTTCGCCCCCGGCGACCTCGTCTTTTCCCGGCTTGGCTGGCGCGAGGCGTTCAACGCCCCCGGCGCCGCGCTCCAGCATCGCGATCGCCAGGCACTGCCGCCCCAGGCCTATCTCTGCTTCGCCGGCATGACCGGCCTCACCGCCTATGCCGGCCTCATCCGCATTGCGGAGTTGCAGCCGGGCGATACCGTCTTCGTGTCGGCCGCGTCCGGCGCGGTCGGATCGATCGCCTGCCAGATCGCCCGCAACATGGGATGCAAGGTGATCGGATCGGCCGGCGGCCCGGACAAGACCGCCTTCCTGCGCGATGTGCTCCAGGTCGACGCCGCAATCGATTACAAGGCGGAGCCGAACCTGACCAAGGCCCTCGCCCGCGAAGTCAAGGCGATCGGCGCCAGCGGCATCGACGTCTATTTCGACAATGTCGGCGGCGATCATCTGCAGGCCGCCCTGTCGCTCGCCAATGATTTCGCGCGCTTCGCCATCTGCGGCATGATCTCGCAATATAATGTGACCGACGCGCCGACCGTGCCGCGCAACCTCACCATGCTGATGACCAAGCGCATCCGCATGCAGGGCTATATCGCGCTCGACCATATGGATCTGGAGGCGGAGATGCTGGAGCGCATGACCGCCTGGAACCAGGCCGGCCAGATGGCCTCGGCCGAAACCGTCTATGATGGCATAGACAAGGCGCTCGACGCCTTCTGGGGCCTGTTCTCGGGCGCCAATATCGGCCGCACCATGGTCAGGCTGGGCTAGAGGGAACTCCATGTACGACATGCTCAAGGGCCTGCGCGTGGTAGAAGGCGCCGCCTTCATCGCCGGCCCGTCCTGCGGCCTGCACCTGGCACAGATGGGGGCGGAGGTGATCCGTTTCGACGCCATCGGTGGCGGCCCGGACTATCGCCGCTGGCCGATCGCACCGTCCGGGGCCAGCCTCTATTGGGAGGGTCTCAACAAGGGCAAGAAATCGATCGCGATCGATCTGGGCTGCCCCGAAGGGCGCGAACTGGCGGTCGCCATCGCCACCGCGCCGGGCGACAATGCCGGCCTGTTCCTCACCAACTATCCGGTCAAGGGCTTCCTCAGCCATGAGGCGCTGGCCGCGCGCCGCGCCGACATCATCAGTGTCCGCGTGATGGGCTGGGCCGATGGATCGCCGGCGGTCGATTACACCATCAACGCCGCCGCCGGCGTGCCGATGATGACCGGCCCGGCCGACGATGACCGCCCGGTCAACCATGTCCTGCCGGCCTGGGATCTGCTGGGCGGCGCCTATGCCGCCTTTGCCATGACGTCCGCCCTGCTGCGCCGGCGCGCGACCGGCCAGGGCGCGGAAATCCGCGTGCCCCTGTCCGATCTCGCTGCCTCCACCCTGTCGCATCTGGGCTCCGTGGCTGAAGTGCTGTCGGCCGGCGACCGGCTGCGCATGGGCAATGACCTGTTCGGTGCCTTCGGACGGGATTTCCTGACCGCCGACGGCAAAAGGCTGATCGTCGTCGCCATCACCCCGCGCCAATGGACCGGCCTCCTCAAGACGCTGGAGCTTGGCGAAGCGATCGCCGCGATCGAGGGCGAAACGGGTGCCAACTTCGCCAGGGATGAAGGCGCCCGCTTCACCCATCGCGCTAGCCTCTTCCCGCTGTTCGAAGCCGCCTTCGCCGCGCGCAGCAGCGACGCGCTAAAGCCCGCCTTCGACGCGGGCGGCGTCACCTGGGGCGAATATCAGTCGCTGCATCAGGCCGTGACGCAGGACGAGCGGCTGTTCACCGCCAATCCGCTGTTCGAGACGATCGCCCATCCCAGCGGCCTCACCTACCCCACATCCGGTCCTGCGGGCACGCTAGCCGGCGAGCCGCGCGGCGCCGTCGGCACCGCTCCGCGCCTTGGCGAGCATAGCGACCAGATATTGAGCGAGTTGCTGGGCCTCGACAGCGGCGCGATCGGCCGCCTCCATGACGAAGGACTGGTCGCATGACCCTTTCCCCATCCGATATCGCCCATTGGCAGACATGGGTCGGCAGGACCGAGAGCCGGACCGAAATGCTCGACCGGGAAGCGCTGCGCCGTTTCGCCGCCGCCATCGGCGAGCCGCTCGATGTCGAGGCGGTCCAGCCCTCGCTGGCCCATTGGGCCTTCTTCCTGCCGGTGGCCGCCGCCGACCAGATCGGCCCGGACGGCCATCCCAAACGCGGCGGCTTCCTGCCGCCGATCAGCCTGCCCCGCCGCATGTTCGCCGCCGCCGAGATGCAGTTCCACGCACCCTTGATGCTCGACTGGGAAGCGACCCGCACCTCGACCGTGCTGGACATCGCCCACAAGAGCGGCCGCAGCGGCGAGCTTGTCCTCGTGAAGGTCGGCCACAGCATCGTCCAGGCCGATCGCGAACGGGTGAGCGAGGTGCAGACCATCGTCTATCGCGACACCGGCGCACCGACGCCCGCGATCGCCCCCGCGACCGTCGATGCGGCCCCCGACGATGTGAGTTGGACGCCCGGCAGCGTCGACCTGTTCCGCTTCTCGGCCGTCACCTTCAACAGCCATCGCATCCATTATGACCTGCCCTATGCGACCGGCGAGGAAGGCTATCCCGGCCTGGTGGTCCACGGCCCCTTTACCGCTGCCAAGTTGTTCGGCCATGCCCGGCGCGGCGGCCGCAGCCCGACCCGCTTCGCCTTCCGCGCGGTCGCGCCGGTCTTCGCCGGCCAGCCCGTATTGCTGCGCGAGGATGAAGCCGGCCGCTGCCGCGCGATCCGCTGCGACGGCAGCGACGCGATGGTCGCCGACATCGGATATTGAGAGGAGATTTCTGCATGGACGCCGAGACGTTCGACCTGTTCCGCACCACCGTCCGCCGCTTCGTCAGCGAAAAGCTGATCCCGGCCGAGGACGCCGTCGAGGAAGCGGACGCCGTTCCCGAAACCATCATCCAGCAGATGCGCGACATGGGCCTGTTCGGCCTGTCCGTGCCGGAGGAATTTGGCGGCATCGGCTGCACCATGGCGGAGGAAGCGGCGATCATCCGCGAGATCACCCGCGCGTCCGTCGTCTTCCGCTCGGTCATCGGCACCACCGTCGGCATCGGCAGCCAGGGCATCGTCATGGACGGGACCGAGGAGCAGAAGCGCGAATGGCTGCCCAAATTCGCCACCGGTGAAGCGATCGCCAGCTTCGGCCTGACCGAGCCGGAGGCCGGGTCTGACGCCGGTTCGCTGCGCACCGTCGCCATCCGCGACGGCGACACTTACCGCATCACCGGCACCAAGCGCTATATCACCAATGCCCCGCGCGCCAGCGTCTTCACCTTGATGGCCCGGACCGAACCGGATGTGAAGGGCGCGGCCGGCATTTCCGCCTTCATCCTGCCCGCCGACACCCCCGGCATCAGCTTCGGCAAGCCGGACAAGAAAATGGGGCAGAAGGGGTCGATCACCACCGATGTCATTCTGGACGATGTCGTCGTGCCGGCCGCCAACATCATCGGCGGCGTACCCGGTCGCGGCTTCAAGACCGCGATGAAGGTGCTGGATCGCGGCCGCATCCATATCGCCGCGGTCGCGCTCGGCATGTGCCAGCGGTTGATCGACATGGCCCTGCAATATGCCATGGAACGCAAGCAGTTCGGCCAGCGCATCGCCGATTTCCAGCTGGTCCAGGCGATGCTCGCCGACATGAAGGTCGACATGCTGACGACCGAAGCGCTGATGCAGTCAGTCGCCGCCAAATTCGACGCGGGCGAGCCGGTCAGCCTGGAATGCGCCGCGCTCAAATATTACGCATCCGAAGCCGTCGGCCGGATCGCCGACCGCGCCGTCCAGATCTATGGCGGCGCCGGCTATATGGCCGAATACAAGGTCGAGCGCTTCTATCGCGATGTCCGGCTGCTGCGCATCTATGAAGGCACCAGCCAGATCCAGCAGACCATCATCGCCAAGCAGATGATCCGCCAGGCCGAAGCGGCCGCCTGATCCTCCCCATTCCCGCAAAGGACATCGCATGCGCAGAGCCGCCATCGTCGCCCCCATCCGCACCGCCGTCGGCAAATATGGCGGTTCTTTGAAATCCTTCAGCGCCGGCGATCTGGGCGCGGTCATCATCAAGGCGCTGATGGAGCGGACCAGGATCGATCCCGAGCGGATCGACGATGTCGTCTTCTCCCAGGGCTATGGCAATGGCGAGGCGCCCTGCATCGGTCGCTGGTCGGCGCTGGCGGCGGGTTTGCCCGAAAGCATTCCCGGCGTGCAGCTCGACCGGCGCTGCGGTTCGGGGCTTCAGGCCGTGATCGACGCGGCCATGCGAATCCAGACCGGCGCCGCCGACATCGTCGTCGCCGGCGGGGTCGAGAGCATGTCCAATGTCGAATATTATTCGATGGAGCATCGCTGGGGTGCCCGATCGGGATCCACCCAGTTCCATGACCGCCTGACCCGCGGCCGCGTCATGTCGCAGCCGATCGCCCGCTACGGCATCATCAGTGGCATGATCGAGACGGCCAACAATCTCGCCAAGGATTATGACATCAGCCGCGAAGCCTGCGACGAATATGCGGCGATGAGCCATCAGCGCGCCGCAGCCGCCTGGGCCGCCGGCATGTTCGACGACGAACTGGTTCCGGTCGCCGTGCCGCAGCGCAAGGGCGATCCGCTGATCTTCGCCATGGATGAGGGCATTCGTGCCGATGCCACGCCGGAATCGCTCGCCCTGTTGAAGCCGATCGAGAAGGACGGCGTGGTCACCGCCGGCAATGCCAGCCAGCAGAATGACGCCGCCGCTGCCTGCCTGGTGGTCGCGGAGGACAAGCTGGAGGAACTGGGCCTTGAACCCATGGCCTGGCTGCACAGCTGGGCGGCGGCGGGCTGCGATCCCTCGCGCATGGGCATCGGTCCGGTGCCGGCGGTCGAAAAGCTGTTCGCCCGCAATGGCCTTGGCTGGAACGACATCGATCTGGTCGAACTCAACGAAGCCTTCGCGCCGCAGGTGCTGGCCTGCCTCAAGGGCTGGAACTGGGACGATCGCGACAAGCTCAACGTCAATGGATCGGGCATTTCGCTCGGCCATCCGATCGGCGCGACCGGCGGGCGCATCCTCGCCAATCTGCTGCGCGAACTGCAGCGGCGCGACGGCCGCTATGGCCTGGAAACCATGTGCATTGGCGGCGGTCAGGGCCTGGCCGCCATCTTTGAACGGGCGGTCTGACCACCGCCTTTCGGAAGCCCCCTGGGCCGGCGTCGAGGCATGCGACGCCGGCCCATTTTTTTGATGGTCAGTCGACCGGCCGGCGATCGGGCGAGAAGGCGATGATCGTCACGCCCAGCAGCGCCACCGTCCCGCCCGCAATCATGCCGACCGTGATCGGCGTGCCGAAATAGAGCGAGGCAAAGACGGTCGACATGACCGGCGATGCCAGCATCAGCGGCATGATGGTCGAGATCGGATAGCGTTGCAGCAGCCAGGCGAGCGTCCCCTGCCCCAGCACCGTCGCGCCCAGGCAGGAAAAGGCGAACCAGCCGGTCGGCACCCAGCCGACATGGGCCAGCCCCGCAATCGCGGGCCGCTCGAAAATCAGGGCAAAGGGCGCCAGCACCGCCGCGCCCATCAGTCCGTTCCACGCCTGGCCGTTCATCACGCTCACCCCGGTCAGCTTGCGCTGCACCAAGGTCGCGCCGCCCCACACCATCGCCGCGCTGGCCATCACCAATACGGCGGGCACCTCCGCCAATATATGCGGGTCGAACACCAGCGCCACGACCCCGGCAAAGGCCAGCAGCACGCCGACAATCTTGCGCCGGTTGAGCCGCTCGCCCAGCAGCAGTGCGCCCAGCAGCAGTGAGAAGGGCACGCTCAATTGCCCCGCGATCGCCAGTGCCCCGACATTGGTCGCCATGAACAAAGCCAGGTTCAGCAGCAGCAGGAACAGCCCGCCATTGAGGAAGCCATAAAGCATCAGCCAGCCCGTCCGCCCCGGCAGCGGACGCAGCGCCGGCGCACAGATCAGGAAGACCGTTCCCATCCGCAGCGCCACCGACAATAGCGGCGCGGTCGCATCCACCACCACCTTCATCGCGATGACATTCAGCGCGAACATGATGTTCACCAGCAACGCCAGCGCCATGCCGCCCGGCCCGAACCGATGGTTCGCCATGGGTCCGCCATCGGCCATTTCCGCATCCTTCCCGCTTCAACCGCCGTTCAGACTCAGACGGCTATTGGTTTATTTATGCACGCCGGTATAGATTTTAGCCAGAGAAGAAGGGAAGAGGATTGAGGATGTCGATGAAGCATGTTTCGCGCGTGATGATGTTCGCTATGGCGGTCGCCGCCACCGGCCCGGCGCTGGCCCAGGCTGGCGACGCGACCAAGGGCAAGGCGGTCTTCGCCCGCTGCGCCGTCTGCCATTCGGTCGATCCAGGCGTAAAGAAGCTAGGCCCTTCGCTTTCGGGCGTATTCGGGCGCACGTCGGGCACCGTCCCCGGCTTCACTTATTCTCCGGCGATGCAGAAGGCCAAGATCCGCTGGGATGCCAAGTCGCTCGACGGCTTCCTTGCCAAGCCCAGCGCCGCCGTCCCCGGCAGCCGCATGGTCTTTGCCGGCCTGCCCAACCCAGCCGATCGCGCCAACCTGCTCGCCTATCTCGCCGGCGCCACCAAGAAATAGCACCAAAAGTATCCCATAGTGCAATAATTCTTGCCCTCCATTCCTGCACCCGCTATCAGAATCATCAACCGATGCAGCAGATAGACGGGGACAGGAGCGGATGGCGATGACAGCGGTCATGACGGACAAGGCGGGCAGCCGATGAGCGGCCGCGCGCTTGAAGGGATCAAGGTTCTCGACCTGTCGCGCGTGCTCGCGGGGCCATGGTCGACCCAGATACTCGCTGACTTCGGTGCCGACGTCATCAAGATCGAACTACCCGGCCATGGCGACGATACCCGCGCATGGGGCCCGCCTTTCCTGACCGGCGCCGATGGCCAGCCGGAAATCGGCACCAGCGCCTATTATCTGTCCTGCAACCGCAACAAGCGCTCCGCCGCGATCAACCTGGCGACGCCGCAGGGCGCCGAGCTGATCCGCCGGCTGGCGGCGGAAGCCGACATATTGGTCGAAAATTTCAAGGTTGGGGGCCTCAGCAAATACGGTCTCGACTATGCCAGCCTGAAGGCGATCAACCCGCGCCTCGTCTATTGCTCGATCACCGGCTTCGGCCAGACCGGCCCCTATGCCGACCGGGGCGGCTATGATTTCGTTGCCCAGGGCATGGGCGGCTTCATGAGCATCACCGGCGAAGAGGATGGTGGCCCGCTGCGCGCTGGCGTCGCCATGGCTGACCTGTCGACCGGCATGTTCGCGACCGTCTCCATCCTCGCCGCCCTGCGCCATGCCGAACGCACGGGCGAGGGACAGCAGATCGACGTGTCGCTGCTCGATACCCAGATCGCGATGCTGGCCAATCAGGGGATGAACTGGCTGGTCGGTGGCATCGTGCCGGGACGCCTGGGCAATCGCCATCCCACCGTCGTCCCCTACAAGACGTTCGAAGTCGCCGACGGCATGATGATCATCGCGATCGGCAATGATCGCCAGTTCCGCGCCTTCTGCACGGAAATGGGCCATGCGGAACTGGGCACCGATCCGCTCTACGCCACCAGCGCCCAGCGCCTCATCAACCGCGACGCGATCGAGGCGAAGGTGCAGGAGATTGTCCGCCCCTTCGCCCGCGACGACCTGATGGCGCGCTTCGTCGCCGCCGGGGTTCCCGCCGGCCCGGTCAACAGCATCCAGGATGTGTTCGAGGACCCGTTCATCGACGCGCGCCAGACCGTCCATCGCTACCGCCGCGAAGAGGATGGGGTCGAGATCCCGACCGTCGCCTATCCCGGCAAGCTGTCGGCGACGCCGGCCGATTATCGTCACTGCCCGCCGCGCGTGGGCGAACATAGCCGCGAAATATTGGGGGAATGGCTCGGCCTCGACGACGGCGCGCTCGACGCGCTGACGAACGACGGCGCGATCGCCCAACGCCCCGTGAAGGAGAGGACACAGGCATGAAGATCGATCAGGGGGTAGCCGCCATCGTCACCGGCGGGGCATCGGGCCTCGGCGAAGCGACGGCCCGCGCCATTGCCGCGCAGGGCGCCAAGGTGGCGCTGTTCGATTTCAACGAGGAAACCGGGACGAAGGTCGCGGCGGACATCGGCGGCACCTTCTGCAAGGTCGATGTCACCGACGAGGCCTCGGTCGATGCCGGCTTTGCCAAGGCGCGCGCCGCGCATGGCCAGGAGCGTATCCTGGTCAATTGCGCCGGCACCGGCAATGTCATCAAGACCGCCAGCCGCGACCGTGAGACCGGCGAGATCAAGGCCTTCCCGACCGACCAGTTCGAACGGATCATCCAGATCAACCTGATCGGCACCTTCCGCTGCTGCGCCAAGTCGGCCGCCGGCATGCTGACCCTCGATCCGCTGGAAGACAAGGCGCGCGGCGTCATCATCAACACGTCCAGCGCAGCGGCGGTCGACGGCCAGATCGGCCAGGCGGCCTATTCCGCGTCGAAGGGTGGCATCGTCAGCCTGACCCTGCCGATGGCGCGCGACCTGATGGGCGAAGGCATCCGCGTCAATGCGATCCTGCCCGGCATTTTCGACACGCCGCTGATGGCGCGGGCCAGCGACAAGGTGCGCGATGCGCTGTCGGCCACCGTTCCCTTCCCCAAGCGTTTTGGCAAGCCCGAGGAGTTTGCCGCGATGGCGCTGGCGATGATCGAGAATGACTATTGGAACGGCGAATATGTGCGGCTCGACGGTGGCCTGCGCATGCCGCCGCGCTGAGGGAGAAGGACGATGTCCGAAGAAGCGCAGCCCGAATTCGTGACCTACAATGTGGTGGACGGCGTCGCCTGGGTGATGCTGAACCGCCCCCAATATGGCAATGCCCAGAATTACCGGCTGCTCAGCCAGCTCGACGACGCCTTCAAGCGCGCGGTCGAGGATGACGGGGTCAAGGTGATCGTGCTCGGTGGCGAGGGCAAGCATTTCTCTGCCGGCCATGACATCGGCACCCCGGACAAGGACAGCCACATGCCGCGCACGCGCACCAGCATGTGGTGGGACCATCTGAACAAGGGCGGCGCCGAACGCCAATATGTGCTGGAACAGGACGGCTATCTGGGCCTGTGCCGGCGCTGGGCCGACATCCCCAAGCCGATGATCGCCATGGTGCAGGGCGCCTGCATCGCCGGCGGGCTGATGCTGGCCTGGGTCTGCGACCTCATCATCGCATCGGAAGACGCCTTCTTCCAGGATCCGGTGCAGCGCATGGCCCAGCCGGGCGTCGAATATTTCGCCCATGCGTTCGAACTGCCGACCCGCGTCGCGCGCGAACTGCTGCTGCTCGGCCGCCGCATGCCGGCCCAGCGCGCCTATAATTTCGGCATGGTGAACGAGATTTTCCCGCGCGAAACGCTGCGCGAGGAAGTGGCCAAGATCGCCGCCGAGATCGCCCAGCATGAACGCTTCGGCCTGGCGCTGACCAAGCAGGCGTTCAACTTCGTCGAGGATGCGCGCGGCAAGCGGCAGGTGATGGATAGCGTGTTCCATATGCATCATCTCGCCCATGCCCATAATCAGCTGATGACCGGCAATCTGGTCGGCGGACTGGATGCCAAGGCAATGGCATCGGCGAACAAGAAGCAGGCGGGGGAAGGATGAGCGCGACCATGGAGATGGACAAGAATATCCTGGTCCTGCCCGATCTGCCGGCACTGCTGTCCGGCGCGGCCGATGCCGCCCACGCCTTCGTCGCCGCCGCCCGGCCGCATGTGAAGGCGCGGATCAGCAATGACGGCGGCAAGGTCGATCGCGTCCTCGCCGATGTCGAGCAGCATGTCGTCCACGGCTTTGGCTGGTTCGCCGCCTATGCCGAAATGCTGCGCGAAGTCGCCAGTTGGGCCGCCAGTCTCGACGCCCAGGGCAGCTTTGGCGAGATCGAGGCGCTGCTCGCCCAGTTGCTCTTCGCCGAATATGGCGCGCAGATGCTGGGCGGCATCCCGATGAACCAGGGCGAGGTGATCCGCCCCACCGACCTTACCGACGATCTGTCCGCGCTCGACGCACCGGCCCTACGCACCCTCATCCGCAGCGGGGGCGGCCAGGCGGTTAAGAGCGCCATTGCCGGCCATCTGGTCGATGCGCGCGGGCGGGCGACGCTGGAAAATTGCGGCCTCGACGAAATGTTCGACATGGTGCGGGACCAGTTCTTCGCTCTGTCGAACGAGAAGGTCGCGCCCTTCGCCCATGAATGGCATCTCAAGGACGAGTTCATCCCGCTGCCGCTGGTCCAGGAACTGGGCGAAATGGGCGTGTTCGGCATGACCATTCCGGAGGAATTTGGCGGCCTTGGCATGGGCAAGACCGCGATGTGCGTCGTGTCGGAAGAATTGTCGCGCGGCTGGATCGGCGTCGGCAGCCTCGCCACCCGGTCGGAAATCGCGGCAGAACTGATCCTGACCGGCGGCACCGCCGAGCAGAAGGCCCATTGGCTGCCGCAGATCGCCAATGCCGCGATCCTGCCGACCGCCGTCTTCACCGAGCCTGACACCGGCTCCGACCTTGGCGCACTGCGCACCCGCGCGACGCTTGCCGACGGCGAATATCGGGTCAGCGGCAACAAGACCTGGATCACCCATGCGGCCCGCGCCGACGTGATGACCCTGCTGGTCCGCACCGATCCCGACACCCGCAACTATAGCGGCCTGTCGATGCTGATCGCGCCCAAGCAGCGCGGTACCGTCGACGCCCCCTTCCCCACGCCCGGCATGAGCGGCGGCGAGATAGAGGTGATCGGCTATCGCGGCATGAAGGAATATGAGATCGGCTTCGACGATTTCCGCGTGCCCGCCGCCAATCTGCTCGGCGGGGTCGAGGGCCAGGGGTTCAAGCAGTTGATGGCGACCTTCGAAAGCGCCCGTATCCAGACCGCCGCCCGCGCCATCGGCGTCGCCCAGGCGGCGCTCGACATCGGCCTTTCCTACGCGCTCGACCGCAAGCAGTTCGGCCGACCGATCTTCGACTTTCCGCGCGTCGCCAACAAGCTGGCGATGATGGCGGCGGAGATCATGGGCGCGCGCCAGCTCACCTATTTCGCCGCCCGGCGCAAGGATGAGGACAAGCGGTGCGATCTGGAAGCCGGCATGGCCAAGCTGATCGGCGCGCGGGTCGCCTGGGCAGCCGCCGACAATGCGCTGCAGATCCATGGCGGCAACGGCTTCGCCACCGAATATCAGGTCAGCCGCCTGCTGGCCGACGCGCGCATCCTCAACATTTTCGAGGGCGCCGGCGAAATCCAGGCCCAGGTCATCGCCCGCCGCCTGCTCGACGAAGGTAATTGAAGGATCGGCCCTTCCCCGCCACCGGGAAAGGCCGATCCTTTCCCTCTCAGAGCCGTTCCACGATCGTCACATTGGCCATGCCGCCGGCCTCGCACATGGTCTGGAGGCCATAGCGCGCGCCACGATCGTGGAGGGCACTGACCAGCGTCGCCATCAGCTTGGCGCCCGATCCCCCCAGCGGATGGCCCAGCGAAATCGCCCCGCCATGCACATTGAGCCGCGCCGGATCGGCGCCCAGCGCCTTGGCCCAGGCCAGCGGCACCGGCGCGAACGCCTCATTCACTTCATAGAGATCGATATCGCCCAGCGTCATGCCTGCTCGCGCCAGTGCGCGCTCGGTCGCCGGGATCGGCGCCTCCAGCATGATGACCGGATCATGCCCCAGCACGGTCATTTCATGCACCCGCGCCAGCGGCGTCAGGCCATGGGTCTTGAGGCCCCGCTCATTGACGATCAGCAGCGCCGCAGCCCCATCGCAGATCTGGCTGGCATTGGCTGCGGAAATCACCCCGCCCTCCTGCAACAGCTTGACGCTGGCAATCTTCTCCAGGCTGGCGTCGAAGCGGATGCCCTCATCCACCTTGTGGACCAGCGTTTCGCCCTCGGCGGTCTCGACCTCCAGCGGCACGATCTCCGCATCGAACTTGCCGGCCTGCGTCGCCGCCGCCGCGCGATGATGGCTCTCCAGCGCATAGGCATCGAGCGCCGCACGGTCGAATCCATATTTGCGGGCCATCATCTCGGCCCCGCCAAACTGGCTGAACGGCGTGTCGGGATAGCGCGCCTCGATCCCCGGACTGCGATAGGTACCGAACCCATGTTTGGCCGCCAGCGTCCAGGGCAGGCCCATCGGCACGCGGGTCATGCTCTCGACACCGGCGGCGATCACCACGTCCTGCACGCCCGCCATCACCGTCGCGGCGGCGAAATGCAGCGCCTGCTGCGACGATCCGCACTGGCGGTCGACATGGGTGCCGGGCACGGATTCGGGCAGGCCGCTCGCCAGCACGGCGTTGCGGGCAATGTTCGCGCCCTGCTCGCCGCCGGGACAGGCACAGCCCATGATGACATCCTCGATCGCGGCCGGATCGATCCCGCTGCGGCCCACCAGCCCGGCCAGCACGCGCCCGGCCAGATCCGCGGGATGCACCCCCGCCAGCCTGCCGCCGCGCTTGCCACCGGCGCTGCGCGCCACGGCCGCAATATATGCCTCCGCCATCCGACTCCTCCAATTATATACCTAGATGCAATTTTATCGCCTTACCCCGCCCGTTCGGCAGAGCCAAGGCAATTATGCACCAACGGAAAATATTTGGAGATGCTCGGGCAGATCGACATCGTCGGCGAGACCGGGTCGCCGGATGACCGATACGCGATGTCCGGCTCGTTCCGCTTCCCCGACATGGGCGGCACGGCTGCCCGGCCCGAAACGCAGCGGGATCAGGCCGGGCCGCTTCAGCAGCAGCGCGTTGGTTCCCTCCCCCTCTCGGTCGGTGGCGATCACCACATCGGCGGATTCCTGCACCATCGCGCGCAGGTCCGCAGCCGCGAGCATCGGCAGGTCCGCGCTCAGGATCAGCACCGGCTGATCGGCCGGCAACGCCTGCATCGCCGCCATCAGCGCCGGCACATGCCCCGGCTCCCGCTCAGCCAGAACCCTCGCGCCCCGCTCGGTGGCGAAACCGCGCACCTCCGGGCAGGCGCTGACGACATGTACGGCCGCATCCGGGATCGCATCGTGTGCAACCGCCAGCACATGCCTCAATAATTGCCGGCACAGCGCCGCCCGATCCCGTGGCCCCAGAACCTCCGCCAGCCGGCTCTTGCCCTGCGCGAAGCTCTTGGCCGGGATCAGGATGGACAGGGTCATGGCGCCGGGCGCCGCAAGGCTGCCGCAAAATCGATCATCTGAGCGGCCAATGCCCGCTGCTGATCGACATTGCGCATCAATATGTCGGCACTGCGCACCGCCAGACCATCGTCGGCCCAGCCCTGCGCATCGGCACCGTCCACCATCAGCCCGTCGATCAGCCCGTCATAATGGCGGGCGATCGTCGCCGGCGTCGTCGGCAGGCCCAGTTCGGTCATGATCTTGGCCGCCGGCCCCTTGACCGCCTGCCCGGCGATGAAGGGCGACAGCGCCACGCACGGCACGCGCCGCGCCGCCAGCCTGTCGCGCACCCCTGGCACCGCCAGGATCGGGTCGATCGACAGGATGGGGTTGGACGGGCAGAGGATGATCGCCTCCAGCGCGGGATCATCCAGCGCCGCCAGCAGCCCGGCGCTCGGCCGCGCCGCTGCGGCCCCGTCGAACCGGATCGACCGGAAGCGCGGCCCGCATTGATGGCGCACGAAATAATCCTGGAACGCCATTTCGCCCTGGTCGGTGTCGATCATCGACCTGACCGGATCGTCGCTCATCGGCACGATCACCGGCCCGATGCCCAGCCGCGCGGCGATGTCGGCCGTGACCGAAGACAACGTGCCCTCGCGCAGCAAGGCGGTGCGCAGCACATGGGTCGCCAGGTCGCGATCGCCCAGGTTGAACCAGCTTTCGCCGCCCAGCCGCCGTGTCGCGTCCATGAAGGCCCAGCTTTCATCGGCCACGCCCCAGCCCCGCACGCTATCGTTCATGCCGGCGAGCGCATAGGTGACGCTGTCGATATCGGGCGAGATATGCAGCCCCATATGGACGAAATCGTCGCCGGTGTTGACGGCAATGGTCAATGCGTCCGGCGGCACGACGCCGGCCAGGCCATTGGCAAGCTTGGCGCCGCCGACGCCCCCGGCCAGGGCCAGCACGCTCATGGGAACAGATCCATCGCCGGTTCGCGGATCAGTTCGGCCGCGCTGCCCTCATTGCGGCCCCGCGCAATGCCGCGCGCCACGACGATCGGCCGGCCTTCGCCGGCCTGTCCCATGATCAGCGAGGCGGCAGCCGCCACCTCGTCGGCCAGGCCCAGTTCGCTGGTCTGCAACGGCCGGCCATGCAGGTCCGGCTCACCGCGCAGGTCGAGCAAACCGCTCATGCCAGCCACGCCGATCGCCACGCCACAGGTGCCCTTGCGCCAGGCCCGGCCCAAGCTGTCGATGATGACCACCGCGATGTCGACGCCCAGCGCCTCACGCACCGCCCGCCGCAGCGCCGCAGCGCTGCCATCGGGATCGAGCGGCAGCAGCAGCGCGACGCCATCCCCATCCTGCGCGATATTGGACTGGTCGATCCCGGCATTGGCCAGCACCAGACCCAGCCGATGGCGCACGATCAGCACGCCCGGCCGGACGCGCATCAACTTCTCGCTCTCCGACAGGATCAGTTCGACCAGCCGGGGATCCTTGTGGCATTGCGCTGCCAGATCGATCGCCTCGGCCGAGGGCGACACGCTGGCCAGCGGCACGGCGCGTCCCTCTGCCTTGGATATGATCTTCTGCGCCAGCACGACGATGTCGCCATCCTGCAGCGACAGACCATTGGCATGGCAGGCCGACAACAGCATGGCCGACAGATCGTCGCCCGGCGCAACCATGGGAACCCCGTTCAGGGCCGATAATGTGACGGCGGCCGGTGCGACTATCATGGATGCAGCTTACACTCCGGTGATGCGAATACCCGATCCGGGCACCTTGTACCGCCGATTGAGCGCAATCAAGACCGACGTAAGTCCTTCTGCAACAACCGAATTGCACAAGGGCCCGGCATTCCAGGCGCGCAGGCCGATTTCCTGCGCCAGTGCGACCACCTGGTCCGCCGCCTCGCTGTCGTCGGCACAGACCAGCACGTCGCACTCGATCTCCTCGTCCAGCTTGGTCAAATGATGCGCGCTGATATTCTGGAAGGCGGAGACGACGCGGACGCCCTCACCCAGCATCTTCTGCACTGCCTCGACTGCCGATCCGCCGTCGGGCAACTGCACCCGGCTGACCTTCGGCGGCACCAGCGGCACGGTGACGTCGATCAAGATCTTGCCCGCCAGCGCGTCGGCGACATCCTTCACCGTCGATTGCTGCGCAGCATAGGGCACGGCCAACACGATGATGTCCGCCTGTGCCGCCGCGTCGGGATTGGCGGCGCCGACGACCGAACTGCCGCCCAGCGTCGCGTTCATCGCATCGGCCGCTTCCTGCGCCCGCTCGGCGGTGCGGCTGCCGATGATGACCTTGTGTCCCTTGTGCGCCCAGCGCAGCGCCAGGCCGCCACCTTCCTTGCCGGTCCCGCCAAGCACGGCGATCGTCGCCAAAGCCTCATTCTGCATATTCAAACCTCTCCTGGTTCGTATCGGCCTCGCGCCGCCGCTTGCGCGGGGGCGTCAGGACCATGGGTGTCAGTTCCGCCGCGGTCATTCCGCGTGCATGTATGTCTTCGCTCACGCCGCCATAGGCGGTGCTGCGCTGCCGGGGCGTGCGGTCGATCGACCGGATCAGCGCCTCCATCGCCGCGGGCGGCATTTCCTGGCCGTGCTGGGTGCCCGCCGCACGCGAGATGCTCTCGTTCATCAGCGTGCCGCCCAGGTCATTGGCGCCGCCCTCCAGGCAGGCCTTCACCCCTTCCGGCCCCAGCTTGACCCAACTGGTCTGAATCGACCGGATATGCGGGTGCAGCGCCAGCCGCGCGACCGCATGCATCAGCCGCACCTCGCGGAAGGTCGGGCCATGGCGCGACTGACCGCGCACGCCCATCGGCGCCTCCATATGGACGAAGGGCAAGGGCACGAATTCGGTGAAGCCACCGGTCCGCCGCTGCAGGTCGCGGATGCGGATCAGGTGCCTTGCCCAGTGGCGCGGCGTGTCGACATGGCCGAACATGATCGTCGCGGTGGTGGTGAAGCCGACGCGATGCGCGGTCTCGATCACCTCCAGCCATTGCGCCGTGTCCAGCTTGTCCGGGCAGATGATCGCCCGCACCTCGTCATCCAGTATCTCGGCCGCCGTGCCGGGTAGCGTGTCGAGGCCCACCGCCTTCAGCCGGCGCAGGAAGTCCTCGACCGGCAGGCCCAGCGTCGCCGCCCCCTGCCACACTTCCAGCGGGGAAAAGGCGTGGATGTGCATTTCGGGCACCGCCGCCTTCACCGCGCGGGCCAGGTTCAGATAGGTGTCGCCGGTATAATGGGGGTGGATGCCACCCTGCAGGCAGACTTCGGTGCCGCCCCGTTCCCACGCCTCACGGGTGCGGCGGACGACCTCTTCCAGGTCCAGGTCATAGGGCTTGCCGCGCAGCGCCTCCGCCTTGTCGCCCTTGGAAAAGGCGCAGAAGCTGCATTTATAGGCGCAGATATTGGTGTAGTTGATGTTGCGGTTGACGACATAGCTGATCGTGTCGCCCATCTCCTGCATCCGCAGCGCGTCCGCGCTGGCGCAGACATGTTCCAGATCGGTTTCGCGCGCGGTGAACAGCGTCTCGATCTCGGCTTCTTCCAGCAGCGCCCCGGCCATCGCCCGCTCGACGATCGCCGCGATCGCGGGATCGACCGGCAGCGCCGACGGGCGCGTGATGCGCGGCTCCAGCGCGATGCCCGGCGACCAGTCATCCTCGCGCGCAAAGCCCATCGCATCGGCATGGGCCCGCACATGGCGGACCATCGCCTGGTCCTGCCAGCGGTCATTATCCTGCGCATAGGCGGGATAGACCGGCAGCCGGGCGACCAGCATCCGCCCTTCGCCCTCGGTCGCGGCGCGCAGCCGCTCGACCGCCGGCCAGGGCGCTTCCGGGTTCACATGGTCGGGCGTCACCGGCGACACCCCGCCCCAATCATTGATCCCCGCCGCCATCAGCCGGGGGAAGTCCGCCGCCGACAGGTTGGGCGGCGCCTGGATATTCATCTCCGGCCCCAGGATCAGCCGCGCCACCGCGATCGTCCACAGCAGGTCGTCCATGTCCGGCTCGGGCGCATCGGCCATCACCGTCCGTTCCTTGGCCCGGAAATTCTGGACGATCACTTCCTGGATATGGCCATAGCCATCCTGCAGGTCGCGGATCGCCTCCAGCGCCTCGATCCGTTCCTCGCGCGTCTCGCCGATGCCGATCAGGATGCCGGTGGTGAAGGGAATGGCCAGTTCGCCTGCCAGCCGGATCGTCTCCAGCCGCGCCGCCGGTTCCTTGTCGGGCGATCGATAATGGGCGCCGCCCTTGCGGCACAGCCGGTCGGACACCGACTCCAGCATCAGCCCCTGCGACACCGACACCCGGCGCAGACCGGCCATTTCCTCGCGGGTCATGACCCCGGCATTGATGTGCGGCAGCAGTCCGGTCTCGTCGCGCACCAGCGCCGCCATGTCCGCCAGATAGGACAAGGTGCTGTCATGGCCGAGGCGCGCCAGTTCCTCGCGCACGGCGACGAAGCGCAATTCCGGCTTGTCGCCCAGCGTGAACAGCGCTTCGGTACAGCCCGCCGCCTTGCCGGCGCGTGCCACCGCCAGCACTTCCTCGCGCGTCATATAGGCGTTCTCGCCCGGCCGTGGCGGCTGCGAGAAGGTGCAATAATGACAGAGATTGCGGCATAGCTGGGTCAGCGGGATGAAGATCTTGCGCGACCAGCTCTGCACCCGGCCATGGCCTTCGTCGCGCAGCGCCGCCGCCTGCGCCATCAGATCGGCCAGCGGCATCGCCAGCAGCTCTGCCGTGCGCGCGTGCTCCGCTTCGCCGATCCTTTCCGTAACTGCCATCATCCCGCTCCGCTTGTTTCGTCTTCTATGTTCTGATTGTGATTGCGCCCCGGTTCAACCGACAGGGCCGGGTCGATCCGCAATAGCGCCGCCGCGTTGTCCCAATTGCCTGAGCATCGCCGCCGGCAGGTCCGCCGGCGCTTCCAGCAACGCCACCAGCGTCTGCAGGAAATGCTCGACGCTCGCCTCGCTGCCCCACATCGGATGCGCCCGGCTTTCGTCCGCCAGCGCGCGCTGCCGTGCCGACAGCACGGCGCTGAGGTAAGCGCCCATGAACACGAAGCGCTGGTTCTGCAGCGCTACCGGCAGATCCGCCATCATGCCCCGCAGATGATCGAGGCACCGACCATAGGCGCTGTTCCAGGCCGGATCGATCGCATCCAGCATCATGTCGCGATGGGTCATGGCAAAGATGACGATGAACTGGACATAATGGCTGTCGGGCAGCGCCAGCACCGGCCGCACCAATATCTCCACCACTTCGCGGATCGAGCGCGGCCCGCCCTGCGCCTCCAGCCCGTCGAGCGCCGCATTGCGCTCCCGCTCCAGCGCCATCGCCCCGTCCATCACCAGCGCCCGGACCAGCGCCTCCTTCGACCCGAAATAATAGCTGACGGCACCGTGATTCTTCTGCCCCGCCGCCGCCGCAATCTCGCGCACGGTCACGCCATCCACGCCCTTTTCGGCGAACAGGCGCAACGCCACCTGCTTGATCTGCTCGGCAGCGGATCCGCGGTTGGCATCTTCGGCCTTGGCGAGTTGAAGTCTGACCATGAGTGCAATTTCTCATTGCAATGATGGTTCGTCAAGTGCATTATCCAATTGACCTAATCGACGGCTAACAGTCGAAAAAAGCGAGGGATGCCTAAGTGGAATCAGCGGTCGACATCGAGTCGCTGGCGGCGTGGATGACGGATCAGGGGCTTGGCGCCGGTCCGATCGACAACGTGACGCCGCTTGCCGGGGGGACGCAGAATATCCTGCTGCGCCTGACCCGCGACGGCCGCGACTATATCTTCCGTCGCCCGCCGGCACACCCCCGCCCCAACAGCAATGAAACCATGCGGCGTGAGGCGCGGCTGCTGCGCGCCATCGCCGACACCAATGTCCCCCATCCCGCGCTGATCGCCGATTGCGGCGACGAAAGCGTGCTGGGCGTCGCCTTCTACCTGATGGAGCCGGTCGACGGCTTCAATCCGGTCGGCAAGCTGCCCATGCCCCATGCCGGTTCGCCCACGATGCGCCACGCCATGGGCCTGGCCCTGGTCGACGGCATCGCCGCATTGGGCGCGCTCGATCATCAGGCGCTGGGCCTCGCCGATTTCGGCCGGCCCGACAATTTCCTCGGCCGCCAGGTCGATCGCTGGCGCAGTCAGCTTGCCGGCTATGGCGAATTTGCCGACTGGACCGGGCCGCAGGCGCTGCCCAGCGTCGACGCCATCGCCGCCTGGCTGGAACGGCACCGCCCGGCCGATTTCACGCCCGGCATCATGCATGGCGACTATCATCTCGCCAATGTCATGTACCGCCCCGACAGCGGCGATCTTGCCGCGATCATCGACTGGGAACTGGCGACGATCGGCGATCCACTGCTCGACCTGGGCTGGGTGCTCGCCACCTGGCCCGACGGCAGCGGCGCCAGCACCGTGTCGGTCACGCCGTGGGAGGGGTTCCCGACGCCCGCCGAGCTGGTCGCCCGCTATGGCGCCGGCTCCGCGCGCGACCTGTCCGCGGTCGACTGGTATCATGTCCTCGCCTGCTACAAGCTCGGCATTCTGCTCGAAGGCACCCATGCCCGCGCCTGCGCCGGCAAGGCCCCACGCGACACCGGCGATCGGCTGCACAGCCGCGCCATCCACCTTTTCGACCGCGCCCAGGCGCTGATCCGCTGACATGCAGGAAGGATGTTCCCCCTTGGGCAATGAACTGGACTTCACCGGAAAGACGGTGCTGGTGGTCGGCGGATCGAGCGGCATCGGCAATGGCATGGCCCAGGCCTTTCTGAAGCGCGGCGCCCACGTCCATGTCTGGGGCACACGCGCCAGCGCCGCCGACTATGCCGGCGAGGAAGGGTCGGACCTCGACGGCATCGGCTATACCCAGGTCGATGTCAGCGATCCCGCCGCGATCGCCGCCGCACCCGCCCCTTTCGATGCGCTCGATATCCTCATCCATTCGCAGGGCGCCGTCCTCTATCGCCGCCAGGAGTTCGAGGTCGACGGCTGGAACAAGGTGATGGCGGTCAATCTCGACTCCATCCTCCACATCTCCAACCGCTTCAAGGATGCGCTGGCCGCCACGAAAGGCGCCGTCATCGTCGTCAGCTCGATCGGCGGGTTCAAGGCGACCTTCGGCAATCCTGCCTATGCCGCATCGAAGGCCGGCGCCGTCAATCTGGTCCGCGCACTCGCCATCGCCTGGGCGGGCGAGGGCATCCGCGTCAACGGCATCGCCCCCAGCCTGGTCGATACCAAGATGACCAAGGTGACGATGGACAATGACGAGCGGCGCGACCGCGCCCTGTCGCGCATCCCGCTCGGCCGCTTCGGCTCGGTGGACGAGATGGCCGGCGTCGCCCTGTTCCTCGCTTCCCCCCTCTCCACCTACATTTGCGGGCAGACGCTGATCGTGGACGGCGGCCTCACGCTGACCTGATCCCCTGCCCGCCTTCGCCCCATTTCCCAAAAGGACCGATCGCATGGATTTCGAATATTCCGACAAGGTGCAGGCGCTACGGGCGCAACTCACCGATTTCATGGACGCCCATGTCTATCCGATCGAGAAGGAACGGGATCATTTCCACCACGATCCCGCCCATCTGTGGCAGCGCTGGCCGGGCACCGAGGCGATCAAGGCGAAGGCAAAGGAAGCGGGCCTGTGGAACCTGTTCCTGCCGCATGAATATGGGGCATGGAGCCCCGGCCTCACCAACCTCGAATATGCGCCGCTGGCCGAACTGATGGGCCGGGTGATCGGATCGTCGGAATATTATAACTGCTCCGCCCCCGATACCGGCAATATGGAAGTACTCGCCCGCTACGGCACGCCCGAGCAGCAGGAGAAGTGGCTGAGGCCCCTGCTCGCCGGCGATATCCGCTCCTGCTATGTCATGACCGAGCCCGGCGTTGCCTCGTCCGACGCCACCAATGTCGAAACGACGATCGTTGCCGATGGCGACGACTATGTCATCAATGGCCGCAAATGGTGGATTTCGGGCGCGCTCGACCCGCTGACCAAAGTCTATATCCTGCTCGGCCGCAGCCCCAATGCGGACCGGCCGCGCCACCAGCAGCATTCGCAGATCCTGATCCCGGCCGACACGCCGGGGATAGAGATCGTCCGCCCGCTCGACGTGATGAACGCCGTCCATTCGCCAGGCGGCCATGCCGAAATGGTCTTCAAGGATGTGCGCGTGCCCAGGGAAAATCTGATCCTGGGCGAAGGACGCGGGTTCGAGATCGCCCAGGGCCGCCTGGGGCCGGGCCGCATCCACCATTGCATGCGCCTCATCGGCCAGGCCCAGCGCGCGCTCGAATATATGGCCCGCCGCGTCGACAGCCGCGTCGCCTTCGGCCGCAAGCTCGCCGATCAGGGCAGCATCCGCCAGGATATCGCCTTGTCCTTCTGCGAGATCGAGCAGGCCCGTCTGCTGACGCTCAAGGCCGCCGACGCGATGGACCGCCACGGCAACAAGGTCGCCAAGGATCTGATCGCCGCGATCAAGATCGTCGCCCCGCGCATGACCCAGACGGTCGCCGACCGGGCGATGCAGGTGTTCGGCGGCATCGGCATGGCCAGCGACTTCCCGCCTGCCGCCGCCTTCATGAATGCGCGCTACCTGCGCCTCGCCGACGGGCCGGACGAAGTCCACATGGCCCAGCTCGGCAAGCTCAAGATCGCCGAACTCAACGCACTGCCGCAACGCTGAGAGACGCAAGAGGGCGAAGGGAAGGATCATGCTGATGACCAGCCAGGAAACAGCCCCGGACGGCCGCGATACCCAGCAACTGGGCACCGCCTGGTGGATGGTGGCCGTGCTGTTCGGCCTCTATGTCCTGTCCTGGGTCGACCGGCTGATCGTGTCGATGCTGGTCACGCCGATCAAGGCGCATCTGCTGCTCAGCGATGTCCAGGTCAGCATGATCACCTCGACCTCCTTCGCCATCTTCTATGCCATTTTCGGCCTTCCGCTCGGCTGGGCGGCGGACCGTTATTCGCGCCGCTGGATCATATTCGGCGGGGTCGCGCTCTGGGCCGTCGCCACCACGGCCTGCGGCTTCGCGCAAAGCTATGAGGCGCTGCTGGTCGGCCGCATCTTCGTCGGCGTGGGGGAAGCGGCGCTGCTGCCCGCCGCCTATTCGCTGATCGCCGACGCCTTCCCGCCGCGCCTGCTGACCCGCGCCACCTCCACCTTCCAGATGGCGGGCAAGGTCGGCTCAGCGACAGCATTTGCCCTGGGCGGCGTCGCGATCGCCTTCGCCGCCGCGCATAGCGGCATCCATATCCCCTTCCACGGCCCGGCCCAGCCCTGGCAGCTGGTGATGATGATGGTCGGCGTGCCCGGCCTGCTCATCGCCCTGCTGGTCTTCACCTTCCCCGAACCCGGCCGCCGCGGCGCGACCAGGGCCGCACGCCCGGTCGCGGAAAAGGGCGCGATCGCCGCCTTCGTGCGCCAGAACTGGCGGCTGCTGGCGCTCATGCTGGTCGGCACCTCCTGCCTTGCCATGTGCGGCTATTCGATGACCAACTGGGTGCCCGCCTATATCGAACGGCATTTCGGCTGGAAGCCGGTGCAATATGGCGTGGCGTTGAGCCTGATGAACATCGTTTCGGCCGTGTCGCTGGTGATCAACGGCTGGATCGTCGACCGCCTGTTCACGCGCGGCATGACGGACGCCCATCTGCGCTTCTACAGCTGGCTGATCCTCGGCTTCCTGCCGGTGATCGCCTATATGTTCTTCGCCACCAACGTCTATGTCTTCCTGGTCTGCTACTGCGTGGCGCAGTTCATCACCGTGCCCTTCATGGTCTATGTCTCCTCGATCATGGGGCTGATCGCGCCGGCGACGATCCGCGCGCGGATGCTGGCCTTCTTCCTGTTCGTCTTCACCATATTGGGCCTGGGCGCCGGCCCGGCGATCGTCGCCGCGCTCACCCAATATGTCTTCCGGTCGGAAGCCGCGCTGGGCCAGTCGCTGGCGGTGGTCGTCACCGTCTGCTCGGTGGTCGCCCTCCTCTCCTTCCGCATGGCCCTGCGCTATCTCGCCCCCACCATCGCCGCGCGTACCGTCCACGCGCCGGCTGCCTGAAAGGACGCCTGATGTCACTCACCCTCCAGGCTGTCGCGCCCGACCGTCGCACCGACATGGCGCTGACCGACGAGCGCGTCTCGCTCGACTGGCTGCAACTGGATGACCTGCTCAACCGCGCTGCCAATGCCTTGAACAGCCTTGACCTGCGCGAACGCCGGGTGGCCGTCTTCGCGCCCAACAGCGCCGAAACCGTGATCGCCTATGTCGCCTGTCTGGAGGCCGGCATTTCCAGCGTCCCGGTCAGCTTCCACCTCACCCCGTCGGAGGCCGCCTATATCCTCAAGGACAGCGGCGCCGTCGCGCTGCTGGTCGGCCCGGAAACGATGGAGGCGGGCCTCGCCGCCGCGGCCGAGGCCGGCCTCGCCACCGTCATCGGCTGGCGCTGCCCCGATCGCGAAGGCCTGATCCATTGGGAAGCGTGGCTCGCCGCCGCCTCGACCGCCGAGCCTGACCCCAGCGTGCCACCGCTGCCTCATCTCCATTACACGTCCGGCACCACCGGCCGGCCCAAGGCGACCGAGACCCCGCCGCAATATTTCCCGCGCGTCGCCACGGTGCAGGCGCTGGCGGAAACCGTGCGCGCCCGCATCACCCCATCGCCCGGCATCGCCGTCGGCCCGCTCTACCATACTGGCCCGCTCGGCATGGCGCGCAACGTCTTCGGCGGCATGAGCCTCATCACGGTCGAGCATTTTGACGCGGAAAGGGCGCTGGCGCTGATCGAGAAATATCGCGTCGCCGGATCGGTCATGGTCCCCACCCATTTCCAGCGCATGCTCGCCTTGCCGGAAGAAGTGCGCGCGAAATATGACGTCTCCAGCATCCAGCGCCTCGCCCATACCGGTGCCGCCTGCCCGCGCGCCGTCAAGCAGGCGATGATCGACTGGTTCGGCCCGGTGCTGGTGGAGGCCTATGGCGGCACCGAAGCCGGCTCGACCACCTTCATCACTTCGCCCGAATGGCTCGAACGCCCCGGTTCGGTCGGCCGCGCCTTGGCCCCGTTCGAAACCGTCATCTATGGCGATGATGGCGCGGTGCTGGGCGCCAACGAGGTCGGCCAGGTCTATTTCCGCGACACCAGCGGCCATGGCATCGTCTATCGCGGCGACCCGGAAAAGACCGCCGCCGCCCATATCGCGCCCGGCATCTTCACCCTGGGCGAAATGGGCTATGTCGATGATGCGGGCTATCTCTTCATCACCGATCGCGTGTCGGACATGATCGTGTCGGGCGGCGTCAATATCTATCCGGCGGAATCCGAACATGTGCTGCTGCGCCATCCCAAGGTGGCCGACATCGCCGTGGTCGCCGCCCCCAATGCGGAAATGGGCGAGGAAGCCCGCGCGCTGGTGATCCCGCGCGATCCAGCCGATCCGCCGAGCGCCGACGAACTCAACGCCTTCTGCCGCGCCAGCCTTGCCGGCTATAAATGCCCGCGCGGCTACGAGATGGTGGACGATATCGGCCGCACCATCATGGGCAAGGTCAACAAGAAGGCGCTGCGCCAGCGCTTCTGGCCGTCCGACCGGACGATCGGGGGCTGATCTTCATGCGGCTTGCGTCCCTCACTCTGCCGCTTCTGGCCCTGCTCGCCGCCTGTGCGCCCTCTGGTCAGGCCCGGCGCGATGGCACCGACTGGCCCGGCTATGGCGGCATCGATGAAAATCATTACAGCCCGCTGAAGGACATTAACGACCATAATGTCGGCCGGCTCGGCCTCGCCTGGTATCAGGATATCGACGGCGGCGGCTCCAGCCTGACCGCACCGATCGCGGTCGACGGCATCCTCTATTATGCCTCGGGCTACAGCGTCGTCCACGCGGTCGACGCCGCCACCGGCCATGAACTCTGGACCTATGACCCGCAAAGCTGGAAGGTCGCCGACCAGAAGATGCGCGGCGCCTGGGGCAGTCGCGGCATCGCCTATGATAATGGCGCCGTCTATGTCGGCACGATCGACGGCCGGCTGATCGCCATCAATGCCCGCACCGGGCACAGGCTCTGGTCGACCCAGACCATCGGCCAGGATGACGAACGCTATATCAGCGGCGCGCCCTGGGTGTTCAACGGCAAGGTGCTGATCGGCCATGGCGGCGCCGATTTTGCGCCGATCCGCGGCTATGTCACCGCCTATGACCAGAAGACCGGCAAGCAGCTCTGGCGCTTCTACACCGTGCCCGGCGACCCGAAGCTCGGCTTCGAGAACAAGGCGATGGCGATGGCCGCCAAGACCTGGACCGGCGAGTGGTGGAAATATGGCGGCGGCGGCACCGCCTGGAACGCCATGGCCTATGACCCCAAATATAACCGCATCTATATCGGCGTCGGCAATGGCTCGCCCTGGAACCAGAAGATCCGCAGTCCGGGCGGCGGCGACAATCTCTTCCTCTGCTCGATCGTCGCGCTCGACGCCGACACCGGCGAATATGTCTGGCACTATCAGACCAATCCGGGCGAGACCTGGGACTTCAACTCGGCGATGGACATGGAACTCGCCCGGCTGAAGATCGACGGGCAGGAGCGCGACGTGCTGATGCACGCGCCCAAGAATGGCTTCTTCTACGTCATCGACCGCGCCACCGGGAAACTGATCTCCGCCCGCAACATCGTGCCGGTCAACTGGGCCAGCGGCATCGACGTGAAGAGCGGCCGGCCGATCGAAAACCCCGCCGCCCGCTATCCCGGCGGCAAGGCGGCGATCGTCTACCCCTCGCCCTTCGGCGCCCATAATATCGAGGCGATGTCCTTCAATCCGGGCAGCGGCCTCGTCTATATCCCGACGATGGATCAGGGCCGGGTCTATATCGACCCGGCCGAGCCGCTCGCGGGCTGGAAGCATCTCGATGGCCAGCGCATCAGCGTCGGCACCGGCGCGCCGCCGCCCGGCGTCACGCCCGATCGCCCCGCCACCAGCTTCCTGCTCGCCTGGAACCCGGTGACGCAGAGCGAGGCCTGGCGCATTCCCATGCCCGGCCTGCGCGGCGGCGGCGGCACCGCGACCACGGCCGGCAACCTGCTGTTCCAGGGCAATGCCGGCGGCAAGTTCGTCGCCTATGCCGCCACCAGCGGCAAGCCGCTCTGGTCGTTCGATGCCCAGACCGCGGTGATGGCCCAGCCGATCAGCTATCGCGCCCGCGGCAAACAATATGTGACGGTGATCGCCGGCTCCCGCTTCCCAACCGCCATCGGCCTGCCGCGCGAATGGAATTACCGCACCCAGCAATGGCGCGTCCTGACCTTCGCCCTCGATGGCAAGGCCGCGCTGCCGAAAGTCGATCCCGTCGACATGCCGGTGATCGACGATCCCGCCTTCGCCGTCGATCCGGCGAAGGCTGCCATCGGCGCCACCGTCTTTGGCCAGCGCTGCTCCATTTGCCATGGCGCCAATGCCGTGTCGGGCGGCGCCGCGCCGGACCTGCTCCAGTCGGGCGTCCCGCTCGACACCGCCAGCATGAAGGATGTGCTGCACAACGGCATATTGCGCGAACGGGGCATGCCGCGCTTCCAGGAACTGACCGACGAAGAGATCGTCGGGCTCCAGCATTATTTCCGCCAACGCGCCCGTCAGGTGCTGGCCGCGCAATCCGCCGGCCAGCCGGGCGCCCAAACGCACAGAGGCTTGAATGAAGGTCAATGACGTCGTCACCTATGCGGTGGAAGGGTCCATCGCGGTCATCACGGTCAACTCGCCGCCGGTGAACGCCCTCTCCAACGCCGTGCGCCAGGGCGTCGCCAGCGCGGTCGAGACCGCCATCGGCGATTCCGCCGTCGGCGCGATGGTGCTGATCTGCGAAGGCCGCACCTTCTTCGCCGGCGCGGACATCACCGAATTCGGCAAGCCGCCGGTCGAACCCACGCTGCGCAACCTGCAACTGGTGGTGGAGAATGCCACCAAGCCGGTGATCGCCGCCATCCATGGCACGGCGCTGGGCGGGGGCCTGGAACTCGCGCTCGTCGCTCATTATCGCATCGCCGTCCCCTCGGCCAAATGCGGCCTGCCCGAAGTCAATCTGGGCCTGCTGCCCGGTGCCGGCGGCACCCAGCGCCTGCCCCGCATCGTCGGCGTCGCAAAGGCGCTCGACCTCATGACCGCCGGCAGCCCGGTCTCGGCCAAGGCCGCGAAGGAAATGGGCCTGATCGACGAACTCGCCACCGAAGGCCAGTTGTGCGCCGACGCCATCGCCCTTGCCCAGCGCGTGCTCGACGAAGGCCGCCCGCTGCTCAAGGTCCGCGACCGCACCGAGAAACTGGACGAGGCGCGCGGCAAGCCCGAAATCTTCGCCGATTTCCGCAAGGCCAATGCCCGCAAATTCCGTGGTTTCAACGCCCCCGAAGCGATCATCCGCTGCGTCGAAGCGTCCCTCGAACTGCCCTTTGACGAGGGCATGACCTTCGAGCGCCAATTGTTCAACGAGCTTCAGGCCGACAGCCAGTCCGCCGCCCAGCGCCACGTCTTCTTCGCCGAGCGCCAGGCCGCCAAGGTCGACAGCCTGCCCGCTGACACCGCCATCCTGCCGATCGCCAAGGTTGGCGTCATCGGCGCCGGCACCATGGGCGGCGGCATCGCGATGAACTTCGCCAATGCCGGCATCCCCGTCACCCTGGTCGAAACCAACGAGGATGCGCTGTTCCGCGGCCTGCGCATCATCCGCGGCAATTATGAGACGACCGCCAAGAAGGGCAAGATGAAGCCCGAGGATGTCGACACGCGCATGGGCCTGCTCACCGGGTCGATCGCGATGGAGGATCTGGCCGATTGCGACCTGATCATCGAAGCGGTGTTCGAGCAGATCGACGTCAAGCGCGAGGTGTTCGGCAAGCTCGACCGGATCGCCAAGCCGGGCGCCATCCTCGCCACCAACACCTCCTATCTCGACATTGACGATATCGCCGCCGCCACCAGCCGGCCCGACAGCGTCGTCGGCCTCCATTTCTTCTCGCCCGCCAATGTCATGAAGCTGCTGGAGGTGGTCCGCACCAAAGACACGAAGCCGGAAATCATCGCCACCGCCATGAAGCTCGCCAAGACGATCGGCAAGATCGGCGTGCTGGTCGGCAATGGCTATGGTTTCGTCGGCAACCGCATCCTCGCCGCCCGCAATATACAAGCGGACCAGCTTATCCTTGAAGGGGCCACGCCCTGGGCGGTCGACAAGGTGCTCTATGACTTCGGCTTTGCCATGGGCCATTTCCAGATGCGCGACCTGGTCGGGCTCGATGTCGGCTGGAATCCCAAGACGACCAGCTCCGCCAATGTCCGCGAAATCCTCAACGAAATGGGCCGCCATGGGCAAAAGACGAAGGGCGGCTTCTACGATTATGACGAGAACCGCAAACAGACCCCCTCGCCGGTCGCGATGCAGGTGATCGAGGATTTCGCCGCGAAGCAGGGCATCGTCCGCCGCGATGTCAGCGACGCGGAAATCCAGGACCGCATCCTCTTCGCCATGGTGAATGAAGGCGCCCGCATCCTCGACGAAGGCATCGCCTCGCGCGCGTCCGACATCGATATCGTCTGGATCACCGGCTATGGCTGGCCGAAATATCGCGGCGGCCCGATGTTCTGGGCCGATCTCCAGGGGCTTCCCACCGTCCTCGACCGACTCCGGGCACTGGAGGCCGCGCATGGCGCCGCCTTCACCCCGTCGCCGCTGATCGAGCGACTTGTGGCACAGGGCAAGGGGTTCAAGGACGCATGATGAAGGGCAATAAAATCGCCATCACCGGCATTGGCGAAACCGCGTTCCTGCGCAAGGGCGAGGAAACGGTGATGCAGATGATGACCCGCGCCAGCCTGGCCGCGATCGCCGATGCGAGCCTTACCCCCGCCGATATCGACGGCCATGTCAGCAACAAATATGTCGGCCACCCCTCGGAGGAGGTCGCCCATGCGATCGGCGCCGCCACCCGGCGCTTCACTGCCGTTGCCGACACGGCGGGCGGCACCGCCACCACCGGTGACGCGCTGCGGCTGGCGCAACTGGCGATCGAGGCCGGGCTCGCCCGCCATGTCCTCGTCCCCTATGCAATCCGCTCGACCAAGCCGGGCGGCGTCTACGGCTTCCACGCGCGCGAGCCGCAGAAGGCCGGGCTGGAAATGCCCGCCGGCTTCTTCGGCCAGCCCACCTATTTCGCCACCATGGCCAATCGCTACGCCCATGAATTCGGCATGAGCGAGGCGGAACTGGCCTCCGTCTCGATGACCTACCGTGCCTGGGCGGCGCTGACGCCGAGCGCGCAGAAGCGCGATCCGATGGACCTCGACGCCTATCGCCAGACGCCGATGATCTCGACCCCGCTGCGGGTCGCCGACTGCTGCCTCACCACCGATGGCGGCGGCGCCTATGTGGTGAGCGCGGTGGAGGCCGCCCGCGACCTGCCCCATCCGGTCATATCGGTGCAGGGCGTCGGCATCGGCTACAACAACTATCCCCATGGCGTGCTGTTCACCCAGAAACCCTGCACCTTCGACTATCCCGGCTGGGACTCGGCGACGCAGGCCTATGCCATGGCCGGCGTCGATCCCAAGGATCTGAACCTGGCTCAGGTCTATGACGGCTTCTCCATTTCGGCGATCGTCCAGACCGAGATGCTGGGCCTGTGCGATCGCGGCGAAGGCGCGCGCTTCTACGCCGCCGGCCATGCAAAACCGGGCGGCCGGATGCCGGTCAACACCAGCGGCGGCCATATGTCGGGCGGCTATGTCCCCGGCATCAACCTGCTGATCGAGGCGGTGCGCCAGCTGCGCGGGCAGGAAGGCGATCGCCAGGTGCCCGACGCCCGCCTCTGCGCGGTCGCGGGCCTGGGCGGCAATAATCATTCCACCACCATCCTTGCGAGGGACTGACCATGGGTATTCCCATCTATCCCGTCCATCTGGAAGACCCGCTGTTCCAGGGCTTCTACGACGGCCTCGACGCCGGCGAACTGCGCATCACCGCCGACGCCGAAACCGGCGAATGGGTCTGGTATCCGCCCGAGGTCGTCCCCGGAAAGCCCGATGCCGTGCTGGAATGGCGCCCGGTCTCGCCGGAGGGCAAGGCCTATAGCTTCACCACCGTGATCCGCAGCCTGCTGCCCGGCGACCACAAGGCCGAAGTCCCCTACACCGTCATCCTGTTCGAACCCGACGATGCGCCGGGCGTGCGGATCGCGGGCATATTGGTCGATGACGACGGCGTCGATCCGGCCTGCGACATGCGCCTGCGCTTCCGCCCGGTCGAGGCGGGCGATCATCGCGTCGCCGGCTTTGCGCCGGTTCGCTGACATGCGGGTGGACCGGCGCACGGCCATGCTTGGCGGCGCGGCGCTCGCGCTCGCCGGCTGCACCCGCGCCGGCACGCCGCGCGCATCTACGGCCCCGGCGCCCCTGACCCCGGCCGATTTCAGCCTGGTCATCGACGGCCTCGACCATGCCGAGGGTGTCGCCAGCGCCCCCGACGGCCGCCTGTTCCTGTCCAACAGCGGCGGCGCAATCGGTGTCCTGACGCCCGGCCAGTCGCTGCGGCAGGTCGGCGCCCCGCTCGCCGCCAATGGCGTCGCCGTCGATGCGCAGGGCCGCGTGATCGTCGCGAATATGGGCCTGCTCAAGCAGCAGCCCGGCCCGCTCCAGCGCATCAGCCTCGAAACCGGCGCGGTCGAAACGCTCGTCTCGGAACTGGAGGGACGCCAACTTGTCGCCTCTAACGGTCCCGCCACCGCGCGTGATGGCAGCATCTATTGCACCCACAGCAGTTGGGGACCGGTCGCCAATATCGGAACCACCACGCCGGCCGGCTTCATCTACATGGTCCGGCCGGACGGCAGCGCCGCGATCGTCGCGCGCGACCTGCGCGGGGTCAACGGCCTCTGCCTCGACCGCGATGAGCGCCATCTCTATGCCTCGCTGACCGCCGAAGGGCGCATCCGCCGCTGGCGCCGCAACGCCGACGGCACCCTTGCCGACCCGCAGGATTTCGGCCCGCAACTCGGCACCGTCGTCCCCGACCAGACGGTCAAGGCTATCCTGGCGCTGCCGCCGCAGGAAAAAGCGGCGCTGGGCTATTGCGACGGCATCGCCTTCGACATGGCCGACAATCTCTGGATCACCCTGCCCTTTTCCAACCGGCTGGTCGCGCTGACGCCGCAGGGCCGCAAAGTCGACATTCTCCACGATCCCGCCGGCGAAAAGATCGCGATGCCGACCAATCTCTGCTGGGGCGGGCCGGACCGCCGCACCCTCTATGTCGTCTCGCGCGGCAAGGGCATGATCGTCCAGGCCCGCACCGCCATCGCCGGCGCCCCACTCGCCAACTGGCCAGCCGGCTGACGCACCACTTTCCTACATGGCGCTTTTCTGCTCCATACTCCGCGATGGAATTGCCGATCTGCTTCAATGCCAGGCGTGACCCAAGGGGCGCGTTCGTGTCGCGTCACAGACGCGCGGGCGTGCCCCCAATGTCGCGTGGCTGTCGCATAGGCGTGACTTTGGCAGCGCGTTTGCGCGTCAAACCGCCCATATTTTCGATGATCAACGGTGTGAACTTCGCGGCAATGACCTGAGCATGACCCTGTAATGACCCGATCAGGCCATCTCGATCACCACCTTGCCCTGCGCCTTGCGATCCATGATCCAGCGGATCGCCGCCCGGCTCTCGTCAAAGCCGAAGCGCGCGCCGATCGCCGGCCGCAGCCCGCCCTGTTCGTACCAGTCATAAAGCTGCGCCATATTGGCCGCATGGATGTCCGGCTCGCGCCGGCTGTGCATCCCCCATGTCACGCCGACGATCGACGCCGTCTTCACCAGTGGCAGGTTCAACGGGATCGCCGGTATGGTCCCGGCGGCAAAGCCGACCACCAGATAGCGCCCGTCCCAGCCCATGGTGCGGAAGGCCGGCTCGGCCAGATCGCCACCGACCGGATCGAAGATCACATCGACGCCGCGCTCTCCAGCCAGCGCCTTCACCGCCTGCTTGATGTCGACCTCAGCATAATTCACCGTCTCGTCCGCACCGTGCGCCCGCGCCAGTTCCAGCTTTTCCGCGCTGGACGCCGCCGCGATCACCCGCGCACCCATGCGCATGCCGATCTCCACCGCCGCCAGCCCGACGCCGCCCGCGGCGCCCAGCACCAGCAGCGTCTCGCCGGCCTGCAACCGCCCGCGTTGGCGCAGCCCGTGCAGCGCCGTCGCATAGACCATGGTGAAACCGGCCGCGACGTCGAAGCCCATCGCATCGGGAATGATGCTGGTGCGGAAAGCCGGCGCCACCGCCTGCTCGGCAAAGGCGCCCTGGAACGGGATCGCCGCCACCCGGTCGCCGACCCGAAAACCGCTGACGCCCTCGCCGATCGCTTCCACCACCCCAGCCGCTTCGCCGCCGGGGATGAAGGGCAAGGGCGGCTTGGTCTGGTAGAGATTCTGGATCATCAGCGCGTCGGGGAAATTGACGCTCGCCGCCCGCACCGCCAGCCTGATCTCGCCCGGCCCCGGCTGGGGCACGGGCACGTCACGAAACGCCAGTTGCTCGGGCGCGCCATGCGCCTCGCACATCAGCGCCCGCACGGATCAGCTACCCAGAAACTGCTGGCGCATCTTGTAATAATCGTCGCTCGGATATTTCTCGCTATGCTGTCCCGCCGGCCAGTCGGCATAGGGCGTCTGCGCCGGTTCGGGCGGCGACGTATAGTCGGACAGGCCCCGGCGACGGATGATCTTCCACACCCCGTTTCGCCGTTCCAGATCGTCGAGATAGCGGCCCTGGAAGAAGACATCCTCCTCGCCCCCGCCTTCCTTGCGGTCGCGCCGATGCTGCGCGAAATAATAGCATTCGGAAAAGGCCTTGTCCCCCTTCACCTCGACCGAGACATTGGTGATGTGGTGGCAGGCATATTTCAGCGTCGACACGATCTTGAAGGCGAAGCCGACGAAATCGGACGACTTGCCTTCGAACTTGCCATGTTTGTGCGTCGATTCCGGCCAGAAGAGCGATCGCAGCAGCGCCTCATCCGCCCGGTCATTGGCCCGCGCATAGGCATAGAGGAGTTCGGTGATCGCCTGCTTGGACTCGATGATTTCCAGCCGCTGGGCCATGTCCATGCCGCTCGCCTTTCCCTTTGGCGCGGCGGCCGATGCCTCGGCGGCGGCGGCCATGCCGATCGGCAGCGCCAGCATGGCGGCCAGCGTGCCGCGACGATTGCGTTCTTCCATGCTCATTCTCCCGGATTTTCCAGCAGGCCCGGCTCGGCGCGCAGGCGCGGCAGCACTTCCTTCTCGAACAGGCGCAGGCTGCGCCACGACACTTCGGGGTCCAGCCCACCCAGCAGCGCGTGGAAGGTGACGGCGGTGCCCCGGCCCAGCCCTTTCAGATATTCGAAACATTCGTCGGGCGTCAGCACCTTGATGTTCGGCATCGCCTTCAGCCCCTCGATCGTTTCGGCAGGCTGGTAGCGTGTCTGGCCGGTGCCGCGTTCCTTGGCCCATTCGGCATAGGCGTTGGTCGCATAGGCGACATGCGGCGCCACCAGCGGCCAGTCGCGGTCCGGATCGTCGGAGACATAGAGGAAGCTCGCCGCCGGCTGGCGCAGCTCCTCGGGCGGCGGGAAGCCGGCCTTTTCCCGCTCCTCCTTGTAGAGGGTGAACAGGTCGGGATGGCCGGGGAAATATTGATAGCCGCCCTTGGCTGCGCGGATCGCCGACTTGTCGGTCGACCCGCCCATGTAGATTTTGGGGCCACCCGGCGTCGCCGGCGCCGGCGTCACCCGCACGGTACGCTCGCGGAACTCGAACGGCTCGCCGGTCCAGGCCTGCTTCAGCGTGGCCATCGCCTCGTTCATGATCGCCAGCCGCTTGCTGATGTCCTTGCCGAACATCTCGAACTCATGCGGGCGATAGCCCATGCCGGCGGTCAGCCACACCCGGCCGGGCGCGATATTGTCCAGCACCGCCAGATCCTCGGCCAGCCGCAGCGGGTCATGCATGGTGACGACCAGTGCCGATAGATGCGCGACGATATTCTCCGTCGCCCCCAGGATCGACGCCGCCTGCACCATGGAGGACGGGCAATAGCCGCCCTCCGCGCCATGATGCTCGGCCAGGAACACCTGGGTGAAGCCCAGCTTGTCGGCCCATTGCGCCTGCTCGATCGCAGTGCGGTAGAGCACGGGATGCGGCGCGCCGAAATCCGGCCGGTTCATGTCGTAACGAAGGTTCAACTGCACCCTCTGGGTTCCTCTTCCCGATTATTGGCTGTTGGTTCAGGCGGCCGAGACGCGCGACTGGATACGGCCGGTCACGTCCGCCGCCTGCATCGCCTTGCCGCTGTCGATCAGCGCGTCGATCGCGTCCGGCGCATAGCCGATCTCGGCCAATATCTGCCGCGTATGCTCGCCCAGCCGCGGCGCGGACTTGCGCGCATATCCCGGCGTATCGCTCAGATGGATGAAGCTGCCGAACTGGCGCACATGGCCATACATGGAATCGAAATTCTCGATCACCCGGTTGCTGGTCACCGCCCAGTCCTGCCACAGCGCCTCGCGCACCCAGCTCTTCGCCGCGGGTATCTCGCACGGCACACCCGCCGCATCGAGCAGGGCGAAGGCCTCCGCGCTCGTCTTGTCGGCAAACCAGGGCTCCAGCGCCGCCAGCAGCGCCGCGTCATGCAGCGACCGTTCCTTTGGCGAGGCAAAGCGCGGATCGTCGACCAGCCCGGCCTGACCGACCGCGTGCGCCAGCGCCGCGAAGCGCCCGTCCTGCCGGCAGGCTATGCAGATCCAGCCGTCGCTGGTGCGGTAAAGCCGGTCGAGCGCATTATAGCCCGCCTGATCCTTGTCGAGGCGGAAGCCGTAGACGACCTGCTTGTCGGCATCCAGGAAATGCTCGGACGTGGTCCACAGGCTCGAATGGAGCTGGGGTATCTCCATATAGTCGCCGACGCCGCTGATCGCGCGCCGCTCCAGCCCCATCAATATGCCCGCCGCGCCCAGAAAACCGTTATTATAATCCTCATTGCCGAACACCGACCGGGTCGGCGGATTGCCCGCGCCGCCGCCTTCATAAAGCAGGCCGGTCCAGCCCGACACCAAAGGCGCGAAGCTCTTGAGCAGCGACTTTGGCCCCTTGGAGCCATAGCCGGGCAGATAGACATAGAGCAGGCGCGGATTGATCTTCGACAGCGCCTCATAGCCGATGCCCAGCTTGTCGGCCTTGCCGGGGCGCAGATTATGGGTGACGACATCGGCCTGCGCCACCAGCTTCAGCGCCGCTTCCAGCGCCTCGGGCTGTTTCAGGTTCAGCACGATGTCGCGCTTGCCGCGCTGTGCCGCATCGAAACAGTCGGGCAACGGCCGCATCTGGTCGCCATCGGGCGTCTCCACCTTGATGACGTCGGCGCCCAGGTCCGACAGCAGCCGCCCGCCAAAGCCCACCGCGAAGAAAGAGGAGAAGTCCACCACCTTGATGCCTTCGAGCGGCCGGTCGAGCGGCTTGCCCGCCGCCGCCAGTTCGCCCCGCTTGCGCGCGATCAGATCGGCCAGTGCATCATTGTCGGCGCCGATCGCCGGTGCCGGGCGCGGCGCGGCACAGGGCGTGCGATCGAACCGCACGGCAGGCGCCGCCTGATAGATGGTGCCGAATTCCGCGTCCGGCAGCGCGATCCGCTGGCCGACAAATTCCACCTGCTCGTCCAGCAGCACTTCGGCCGGCTCCAGCACCGGCAGCGCCGCCACATCGGCCGCCTGGAACAGCGCGATCCATTCGGCGCGCGGCCGCGCCTTGAACGCATCGAAAATCTCGACGCGGGCGATATGATATTCGTCGTCGCTCAATGGCACCGACATTTCCGCCGCGCCCTTGACCACCGACACCCGGTCGCCAAAGCCCAGCTGGTCCATCGCCGCCTTGAAGCCGCCCTGGCCGCCGGTATGGATCTGCAGGAACAGGCCGTCGCCGCATTCGAACATGCCGGTCACCAGCCGGGTCCGGCCAAACCGGTCGACCGCGCCGGAATCCCCTGCCTTGATGTAGGAAATCCCCTCTTCCTGCCACCAGTTGTTCATCGGCGACTGGGCCAGCATCGCGTCGAGCAGCGAGGATTCCACCTTCTGCCCCTTGCCGCTCGACCGCCGCGCCCGGATCGCCGTCAGCGCGCCGATCACGCCCAGAAACGCCTGACCATAATGAAGCGCGGGATGGCCGAGATAGACCGGCCCCTCGCGGAACGGACTGGACTTGTCGATCATCGTGCCCAGCAGCGCCGCCGCCAGCCCCTCGCCGCGCGGCCGGTCGGCAAAGGGCGTGTCCGCGCCATAGGCGGTCAGCGCCGACACGATCAGCTCCGGATAGTCGCGCGCCAGGCTCTCACCGTCCAGGCCAAGCGCCTTCGCCTCCCCTTCTTCCATCGCATGGATGAAAATGTCCGCCCCGCTCAGCAGCCCGCGCAGCGCCGCCCGATCATCCGCATCGGCGATGTTCAATTCGACGCTGCGCTTGGACCGGTCCCAGCTCTTGCGGGTCAGTTCATGGGCGAAATAGGCGCCGCCCCTGGGCTCGACCTTCAGCACGTCGGCGCCATGGTCGGCGAGCAACATGCCCGCGATCGCGACCGGCATTTCGGTCGACAGCTCGATAACGACAAGATGGTCCAGAGGGCCGGGCATCACGCACTCCTGTTTGGCGGTCTGCGCCGCCTCTTGTTCGGATCTGGCCGGTAGTGCGCGGAATCGCGCCTCCGACCTTTCCCTTGAAACAGACACGCTTTTTCCCGGCAGCGCAAGTAATATTGCACTATAGGTTCAAATTCATTCCTTGCCCGTCAGCCGCGCCGGATCATAACGCGGCCGGTCCATCTGAAAACTGTCGCCATTGCGCACATACCAGCCGCTGCCATGGGTGCGGCCGATCAATTTCATCGCCGGCGTGTCGAAATAGACCCGCTCACGATCGGTGATGAACTCGTCGCGGATATGCGCCATCAATATCTCGCCGATGATCACCGTCTGCATCGTGCCGATGTCCATCGCCGCGACCTTGCGACACTCGAAACTGACCGGGCTGCTGGCTATCAGCGGCGGTGCGACCAGCACCGATGGCGCGGTCTCGATCCCGGCATAGTCGATCTCGCTGACATCAGCCGGCGCATCGACGCTGCAATGGTTCATCTTCTCGGCATCATCCTCGCACACCAAGTTCACGACGAACTCGCCGGTGGCGATGATGTTGGCAGCCGTGTTCTTCAGGCCGCGCGATACCGGCTCCTTGAGCAGGCCCAGCGCCACCAGCGGCGGCTCCGTGCCGACGCAGTTGAAGAAGCTGTAGGGCGCGGCATTGACCACGCCCGCTTCGGACCGGGTGGTGATCCAGGCGATCGGGCGCGGGGTGATGGTCGAATTGACGATCTTGTAGCGGGTCGCCATCGGCAGGCTGCGCATGTCGAACTGCATGCCTTATTCCTTTGCCCCAGTTGCGACCTTCGCGGCAGCCTTTGCCGCTGCGCGCGCCTTGAACGCCTCGCGGGCGCGGGGCACTTCCTCCCCCGCCTGGCAGGTATGGCAATAGACCAGTTCCAGCGCATGATTGGCCGACAGGTCGCCGCTTTCCGCCTGATCCAGCAGCCGCTTGGTCAGTTCGACCGCATGGGCATTGCCGCCGCCGATCGTCGCGCCCAGCGCCAGCGCCTGCGCGACCGCCTCGCCCGGCGGGACCAGTCGGCTGACCAGCCCCAGGCTCAATGCCTCGGCCGCCTCCAGCGTCCGCCCCGAAAAAATGATCTCGGCCGCGCGTGCCCGCCCCAGTTGCCGGGTCAGGAACCAGGCCGCGCCGCCATCGGGCACCAGCCCGAAATCCAGGAACGGCGCACCGAACCGCGCATCCTCGGCAGCGAAGATCATGTCGCAGGCCATCGCCAGGCTCCAGGACACGCCATAGGCGCCACCCTCCACCGCCGCCACGGTCGGGATCGGCAGCGCGCGCAGCCGGCGGATGATCCGCTGCCCCATCTCCAGCCGCGCCGCCAGACGCAACGCCCCCTCGCCCCGCGCCGGCGGCAGCTTCACGTCGCCGCCATTGCTGAAATAGCCTTCTGCCCCGCAGAGCAGCAGCATCCGCGCCGGCGTCGCATTTTCCAGCCGGTCGAGCGCGGCGGAAAACTGCTCCCACATGGTGAAGGAGACGGTGTTCTTCGCGCGCGGCCGGTTGAGGGTGATGACGGCCACGCCATCCGCGCGCAGCTCGAACAAAAGTTCGGGGTCTTCGCTCGGCGCGCTCATCTCACTCTCCCATGCTGATGCCCATGTCGGGCCTGGGGCATGCCTAGACGAGGCGCACACCATGATGCAAGAAAATTTGCATCATGGTGCAGATTCAAGCCGCTTTCGTCTTGGTCTTGGGCGACATCGGCAGCGCGTCCATCCCGCGCTCGGCAATATCCTTGATCAGCGCTTCGACTTCCTTGCGCGCCGCGCCCTTCAACGAACCGAGCAGGCAGGACAGATAGCTGCTGACCAGCCGGACGATCACCTCGTCATCGGGTATGCGGCCCTGCGCCCAGTCGTTGATGGTCGCATATTCGAAGCGCACCAGATCATCGACCAGCTTGTCGACCTGCACCCAGGGCTGAAGTTGCTTCGTGGCGTCGAGCGCCTCTATCCACTGCTTGTTATGATGGATGGCGGGCGAGTGCATAGCGGTCCAGATGTCGCGGTCGACATCCGAACTGAAATAGAGCGCCATGATCGCCTTGATATAATTACGGATCTTCCGGTTGCGCTGGACGACCGAAATCATGCGTTCAAGATTATGCTGCATCGTGCCGGGCGGGCTCGAATAGACGATGCGGCTGACATATTCGTCGAAATATTCCTGGATCGCGGTGGCGATCATGCGCTCGCGGGTCTGGAAAGCGTTGTAGAGCGTGCGCTTGGCGACGCCCGCGCGCTGGCCGATCTCGTTCATGCTCAGCGCCGCGATCCCCTGTTCGGCGATCACCTTGCGCGTTTCCTCCAATATCCGGCGACGGCGTTCGATGATCGCCGGACTGGAATAGGTCTGCGGCCGATCGCCATTTTCCTTGAGGTCAGCCATGTCCTTGTCCGTCGTCAAATTCGCTCATCCTCCCCGAGGCGCACCCGGCGGGGGCACGTAACCGACGATCATAACGCAATTGCATGAACGTGCAAATTTGATGCCGCACAGCTAGACTTTGTGCAAGCCCCCGCTCGGTGCAGACAAGGAGCCCCGCCTCCCGATGAAAGGAAGCGGGGCGAAGCAGCATCCGCCACAAGGGGACGGATGCCATGGGAGGTCAGTTCGCCTTGGGCGCGGTTTCCCGCGCGCGCTGGCGGATATAGTGGCGCAGCCCTTCCAGATCGGCGTCGCTCAACTGCTCGAAGGCGCCCATGCCGCGCGCCATCAGCGCCCCGTCATGCACCACCGACTTGAACGTCTCCGCGTCCAGCGGCACCGCCGACTTGCGCAGGTCGGGCGCCGCGCCGCCCGCCATCATGCCCGCACCATGACAGATGATGCAGCTGCTATTGTAAATGCCGCCGCCGACCTTGGCCTTGGCGGCGTCGACGGTGAAGGCCGGATCATCCTGGATCGGCTCGTCCACCGGCTCGAACTTGGGCAGTGCCTTGGTGCCGCCGATCGCAAAGGTCAGAACCCGGCGCTGCTGCTGGCGATAATCCCAGTTGGGGACGTTGGGGAAGCTGCTGCGGAAACCGGTGATCACCGACACATATTGCTTGCCGCCGACCGTATAGCTGATCGGCGCGGACAATATGCCGTTCTGCGCCGGGAAGGACCAGAGCTTGCGCCCGTCGGTCGCCGAATAGGCGTTGAAATTGCCGTCATTGGTGCCCTGGAACAACAGGCCACCGCCCGTCGCCATGATACCGCCATTGAACACGCCGGGTTGCGGCACCGACCAGGCGACCTTGTTGTTGGCGACGTCGAAGGCGACCAGCTTGCTCACCGCAGCGGGCGGCACCAGATTGGCCGGCGGCGCGCCCAGACCGGTATTGACCATCATTCCCGGCTTGTAGGTCCAGTCCTTCACATTGTCCGGATCGACGAACACGCGGCCGCCCTCCATCACCGGAATATAGCTGAGGTTCGTCTTGGGACTGAACGCCATCGCCTGGACGCCATGCGCGCCATTGGGGAAGGGATACATCATGAACGGCTTGCCGTTCGGATATTGCGCCTCGGGATTGATCTCGGGCCGGCCGGTGACCGGGTCGATCCGCTTGGCCCAATTCTGCTTGGCGAACTCGCCGGCCGAAATGAACTTCCCGGTCTCGCGGTCCAGCGCGTAGAAGAAGCCATTCTTGGGCGCGTGCATCAGCACCGACCGCATCTTGCCGCCAATCTCGATATCGGCCAGCTCGATATCCATCGCATCGTTGAAATCGTGGCTGTTTTCCGGGTTCACCTGATAGTGCCAGGCATATTCGCCGGTCTTCACGTCGATCGCCACGATCGAGGCGAGATAAAGATTGTCGCCGCCGCCGGGCGAACGGATCTTCTGGTTCCACGGCCAGCCATTGCCGGTGCCAAGGTAGATGCGGTCATATTTGGCGTCATAGGCCATGGCGTGCCACACCGTGCCGCCCCCGCCGAACTTCCACCATTCGCCGGTCCAGGTCTTGGCCGCCGCCTCCATCGCCTTGTTCTCGAAGCCCTTGGCCGGATCGCCCGGCACCACGAACCAGCGCCACGCCTTCTTGCCGGTCTTGGCATCATAGGCGGTCACATAGCCGCGGGTCGGGCTGTAATCCGCGCCGCCAAAGCCGACCACGATCTTGTCGCCGGCCACCCATGGCGGGCCGGTGATATAGCCGTTTTCCGCCTCGTCGAGCGTCTGGACCGACCAGCGCGGCTTGCCGGTCTTGGCATCGACCGCGATCAACCGGCCTTCGCGCGTCGCGGTATAGATCAGCCCATCCTTATAAGCGATGCCGCGCGTGCCCCAGCCGGCGCGCATCCGCCATTTCGCCTCGGGCTGGCTCGCCACGTCGGGATCATATTGCCACAACAGCTTGCCGGTCTTGGCGTCGAGCGCATGGACGACCGACAGGCCCACCGCAAAATAGAGGACGCCATCTATCGCCAACGGCTGGGTATAGCTGTCATAGGTATCGATGTCATAGGACCAGGCGAGGCCAAGCTTGCCGACATTGTCGGCGCTGATCTGGTCGAGCGCGCTATAATGCTGCTCCTTGTCGTCGCCGCCAAAGCTGGACCAGTTGGCGGTCGGACCGCCCGGCGCTGCGCTGTCCGCGCCGCAGGCGACCAGCCCGCTTGTCAGGGCCAGGATCGCCACGGCCGTCGACACTCTTCCCTTCATGTTCTCATCCTTCTCCGTGCGCCCCTGTTCGCGCCTCTTTATATTGCACCTTGGTGCAGATTCATGACCCTGTCAACGCGCCTGCGCGCTTGACAGCGATAATCCTCTCCAACATTATTATGCACCATAGAGCAAAATTGATGAGGGGATGATGGAGATGGTGCAGCGTCCTGTCGCCTGCGCGGCCGCGGCCGTCGCTTTATGGGCAAGCCTTGGAAATGCCGCCCCTTCTTCGGCACCGCCCCGATTGTCCACCACCTCCGGCCCGATCCGCGGCGTAGTGCGCGACGATGTCCGCTTCTTTGGCGGCATCCCCTATGCCGCGCCCCCGGTCGGCGCCAATCGCTGGCGCGCACCGCAACCGGTCCGCGCCTGGAAGACCGAGCGTGACGCTACAGGCTTTGCGGCCGATTGCCCCCAGCCACGGCGCAAAGAGGACGCCGCCTTCCCCCAGGATGAAAATTGCCTGACCCTCAACGTCGCCTCGCCTGACCTTGGCGCCCGCAAATTGCCGGTGCTGTTCGTCGTCCATGGCGGCGCCTATTTCGTCGGCTCGGGTCGGGAACCGTTCCGCAACGGCATACCGCCGCTGGTCAAGCAGGGTGTCGTCCTTGTCGCCCCCAATTACCGCATCGGGCGGCTCGGCTTCTTCGCCCATCCCGCCCTGACCGCCGAAGCGCCCAAGGCGACCGCCAATTTCTGGCTGATGGATCAGGTCGCGGCGCTGCACTGGGTCAGGCAGAACATCGCCCGCTTCGGCGGCGATCCCGACAATGTGACTATCATCGGCTGTTCGGCGGGCGGCTCCAGCATCAATGCGCTGATGGCGACGCCGATGGCCAGGGGCCTGTTCGCCCGCGCCAGCGCCCATTCGGCCGGCGGCCTGTTCAACGCCAACCGCCCCCTGCCCCAGGCGCAGGATCAGGGACTGGCCTTTGCCCAGCGCGCCGGCGTGACCGGCGATGGCGCGCCATCGCTCGCTGCCCTGCGCAGGCTCAGCGTCGCACAGGTGCTGGCCGGCGACAGCGGCGCGCCGGACTTTGGCGCAACCGTCGATGGCAGCTGGCTCCCCGCTCCCCTTTCCACCCTGTTCGCAAGGGGCCAGATCGCGCATGTCCCGTTGATCAGCGGATCGACCAGCAACGAAGCCAGCGTCTTTGGCCTGATGGGCTTTGGCCGGCCGGAAATGGCACGGCGCTTCGGCATCGATCTGTCGGCCGTGTCCGCCAGCTACGGCCTGACCGAGGAGGCTGAATTGCTGCGCCAGGTGCAGACCGATTTCCTGTTCACCTCGGCGGCGCTCGGCATGACCCAGTTGGCGGCCCGCGCCGGCCTGCCGACACGTGCCTATCAGTTCGATTTCGTGCCGCCCGACCAGCGCAGTTCGAAACCGGGCGCAGACCATTGCGCCGACCGCCTGTTCTGGCTCGGCGAGTCCCCATCGGCCGATGCGGAAAGCCAGGCGCTCGCCAGGACCATGTCGGGCTGGATGCTGAACTATGTGCGGAGCGGCGATCCAAACGGTCCCGGCCTGCCGCCATGGCCCGCCAGCCAGGACGGTCGCACCAACCCGCTGGTCATCGGCCAGCATATCGCCGCCACCCCGGACTTCCGCGCTCGCCAACTCGCCCCCTGGTTCGACAAATGGCAGCGGGAAAGTGGCCAGTCCTTCGGCTGGACGCCCACGCCATGACCCTGCGGCTGGAGCATGACGGCGCAGTGGCGATCGTGACGCTCGATCGCCCCGACCGGCGCAATGCCTTCACCATGGCGATGCGCGGCGAGATCGCCACACTGTTCGACAATCTGGCCCAGGATGATGGGGTTCGAGCGGTCGTCCTGACCGGCGCAGACGGTCATTTCTGCTCGGGCGCCGATACCGATGAAATGGGCGCTGCCGACAGTGCCGCTTTCCTCAAGCGGATGCGCGCGCTCCACCGCATGATCCGCGCCATCATGGCCACGCCCAAGCCCGTCATCGCGGCGGTCGACGGCGTCTGCGTCGGCGCCGGCTGGAGCCTGGCACTCGCCTGCGACCTGATCCTCGCCAGCCCGAATGCCAGCTTTGCCCAGCTGTTCGACCGGATCGGCTATGCGCCCGACGCCGGCGCCATCTGGCAATTGACCCGGCTGGTCGGCCCGATGCGCGCGAAGGAAATCGTCTATAGCGGCCGGACGCTCGACGCAGACGAAGCCTTGCAGCTCGGCCTCCTCCTTTCGATCGAAGCAGACCGCCCAATCCGAGACGCGGCGATCGAACTGGCGACCCGCATTGCGCAGGGGCCGCCAGTCGCACAGGCGATGAGCAAGCAGTTGTTCGAGGCGACCACGCTATCCTTCGACCAGTTCCTCGACCGCGAGTTCATGGTCCAGCCGCTGCTGGCGACCACCGCCGATCATCGCGAGGGACTGGCCGCCGCGCGGGACAAGCGCACCCCGAACTTCATCGGCCGATAATCCCTTCATCAGCCTTGCCATCATGATCTCCATGGGGAACGGTGCAGCACGCCCCTGTCAATTTTGCTGTCCATCAGGTTCTTCATGGTCTTCACCGATATCGCCACCCGCACCTACAACCATAATTGGCGGCTCGACCCGATCGTGCGCAGCCTGCTCGACACCGATTTCTACAAGCTGCTGATGCTGCAGATGATCCGGCAGCAGCATCCCGATGTCCAGACCACCTTCAAGCTGATCAACCGCACCCACCATGTGCGCCTGGCCGACATCATCGATGAAGGCGAACTGCGCGCCCAGCTCGATCATGCCCGCTCCTTACGGTTCGGCAAGAAGGAATTGATCTGGCTGGCGGGCAACAGCTTCTATGGCCGCACCCAGATGTTCAGCCCGGATTTCATCGCCTGGCTCGCCGATTTCCGGCTGCCGGAATATGAACTGCGCCAGGTCGATGGCCAATATGAGCTGCGCTTCCACGGGCGCTGGATCGAGACGATGATGTGGGAGATCCCGGCCCTCGCCATCATCAACGAATTGCGATCGCGCGCGGCGATGAAGGGGCGTGGCCGCTTCGCGCTCGACGTGCTTTATGCCCGCGCCAAGGCCAAGCTGTGGGAGAAGGTCGAGCGCCTGAGCGCCTTGCCCGATCTCGTCATCTCCGACTTCGGCACGCGCCGCCGCCACGGCTTCCTGTGGCAGCGCTGGTGCGTCGAGGCGCTCAAGGAAGGACTGGGCGACCGCTTCATCGGCTCGTCCAATGTGCTGCTGGCGATGGATGCCGACCTGGAGGCGATCGGCACCAATGCGCATGAATTGCCGATGGTCCAGGCGGCACTGGCGCCGGACGATGCAGCACTGGCCCGCGCGCCCTATGCGGTTCTGGAACAATGGCAGGCCCATTATGGCGGCAATCTGCGCATCGCCCTGCCCGACGCGTTCGGCACCGCCGCCTTCCTGAAGGACGCGCCGGAATGGGTGGCCGACTGGACCGGTTTCCGCCCCGACAGCGCGCCACCGATCGAGGCGGGTGAGCAGATCATCCGCTGGTGGCAGGAAAAGGGGCGCGATCCGCGCAGCAAGCTGCTGATCTTTTCCGATGGCATGGACGTCGACAGTATCGAGGCGACCTATCGCCATTTCCATGGCCGCGTGCGCATGAGCTTTGGCTGGGGTACCAATCTCACCAATGATTTTCGCGGCTGCGCCCCGTTCGAAACCGACGGGCTCGATCCGATCTCACTGGTGTGCAAAGTGGTGGACGCCAATGGCCGCCCGGCGGTCAAGCTGTCGGACAATCCCGCCAAGGCGACCGGTGATCCGGCCGAGATCGACCGCTATCTGCGCGTCTTCGGCAGCGACGGGCGAAAGGCGGTCGCCGTCCAGGTCTAGCCGCAACGGACATGCACCTTGGTCTCTTCATTGGTCCCGCGCAGCGTCGCCATCATTGCCGGCAGCTGATCCAGCGCGATCGCGTTGCTGATGATCGCCTTGGGGTCGACATGCCCCTTGTCCATCTGGTCGGCGATGTGCAGGAATTCCGCCATGCGATAGCCGACGGCAAATTGCAGGTTGGCGCATTTATAGGATGCCAGCGCCGGAATGACCGCATCCGGCGCCGTGCAGAAGCCCAGCGACACGATCCGCCCGAATGGCGCGACATGGTTCACCGCCCGCCCCAGCATCCCGTCCACCCCGACAGCCTCAAACACGATCCGGGGCGCGCTACCCAGAGCTTCGATCACCTGCCCCTTTTCCTCGTCGCCAAAAGAAAAGAAGGCATCGGCACCCATGGCGATCGCCAGATCACGCCGCCGGTCGGATCGCGACAGGACCACGATCCGACCCGCCCCCAATCGCCGCGCCCAATAGATGGCATAGAGCGCAACCGTGCCACCGCCGAGCACCAGCACCGGGTCTCCGGGACGGATATCGGCGAAACGCGCGCCATACAGGCTGACGGCCAGCGGCTCGATCAGCGCGCCATCGGCCAGAGACAGGGTTTCGGGCAGGCGCACCGCCGCATCGGCCGGCACCACCGCAAATTCGGCAAAGCCCCGCATCGCGCCGCCCGGCTTTGCGCCGCACAATACCGGATTGCCATGTTCCTGGCAGGGACTGCACTGGCCGCAGCCGATCGAGGGCATGACCGCGACCCGGTCGCCAGCCCGAAAGCGATCGACACCCGCGCCGACGTCCACCACTTCGCCGGCATATTCATGGCCGATCTGCACGCCGCGGCCATAATCCCATATGCCGCCCCTCGTCATCGAAAGGTCGGTGCCACAGATGCCGCAGCGGTGGACGCGGATCAGCAATTCCCCCATGGCCGGTCGCGGATCGGACAGGTCGGCGATGACGATCGGCTGGCCATCGCCCGGATAGATGGCCGCCTTCATCGCCCTGCCTCCGCCAGGTCGAAGCGCGCCACATAATCGCCGAACGCCGACCGCACCTCTTGCGCACTCATGCCATAGTCAGCGATCGAATAGCGATGAACGCCATGCTGCATCTCGGGCTTGTCCGCGATCCGCTGTGCCATGGCCATGCGCGTCGCATCGGGCATCTCCATGCCGATAAAGGCATAGATTCGCTCCAGCACGGCCATGGGCTGCGCATGGAAATCGCCATGGACGATATCGAGCAATTGGCCCGGATGGCGTTCCGCCACTTTTTCCGCCTTGCGCACGGCATGGGACCATTTGGCTGTTTCGCGTGCCAGCATCAGCGCGCCGCGCTCGGCCGCCCGCCCTTCCTCCATCGCCCCATGCCCCGCCATCAGCAGCGACACGAGCGAAGGCAAGGCCTTGGCCGGATCGCGATGGGTCTGGATCACCTTTGCATCGGGAAAGACGGCAAAGAGCAGGTCAAGATTTTCGATATGGCCGGGATTTTTGAGCAGCCAGCGCTTGTCCGGGTCGTTGGCGCCGATCAACTGCACACAGCGGCGATAATGGTCATAGCCCGCCGCCTCGCTCTGCGCGCACCACCACGCGTCATAGCTCGCCGCCGACCAGCCGCAGCTCCACAGGTTGGAAACAAAGGACTGGCGCAGCAGCATGCAGCATTCATGCACTTCCTCGGCCGCGACATGATGCGCGGCCCGCTTGGCTGGCGCATCGACATAGCGCCGCTCCAGCAAGGCGACCGAACGGCGGAAATCGGCATCGTGCTGCCAGCTTTCGACCGGTGGACGCGGACGCGGCGTATCGAGCAGCCAGCTTTGCAACCCCTGGAAGCGCGGATCGACCGCCATCAGCCGATGCAACGCCGTGGTCCCGGTGCGCGGCACGCCGGTGATGACGACAGGGCTCAGGATCGGCCGGGCATCGAAGCCCGGATGCGCCTTCATCGCCGCGATCGCACTTGCCCGGCCGCGCAGAACACCCACAACATGGCCCCAGGCGGTGCGTCGCCCCGCCACGGTAAAGCGCGGATCATAATCCATCGACTGGAGCAGCACGCGAAGCCCCGGCAGATAATCGTCAGGGCCAAAATCATCATGGCCGGTTTCCGCCGTCACCAGATCGTGCAGTTGATCGAGCGCGGCGGCGAAGCGTAGCGGCGGTTCATATCCATTCGACATCATTGGCAATCCCCTCCTTTCACCAGCGCCGTCGACGCTGGCAGGCCCGCACCCGCAGCCGCAACTCCTCGGCGCGCTGCTGCGGCGTGACGATCGGCGTGTCGGCGGGCAAATGGGTGCGCAACGCGTTCAGCTTCACCCGCGTGATGGTCGGCACCGGCGCGCTGTCGCAATCATACCAGCGGCCATAGATGCCACCTTCACGATAGCCGGCGGGATCAAGCCAGTTGGGCACGCCGGGGTCTTCCAGCGCGATGACGGCCCGATATTTGCCGTCACGGCTCAGCTTGGCATAATGGCCGTTGCTGCTGGACAGGCGATAGACATATTCCAGCGCGTTGAAATAGGGGTCGTTGAGCTGGATATTCCAGTAGGGCGCATGGGCTGGGATGTCGGTCTCGATGATCAGCGCCTCATCGGCGTCGAACTGGAAGCAGGCCGGCCAATAGACCTGCTTGGCAAGCGCGCCGGGCATCCGCACCGGCTCGAACCGATTAAAGCCAACCCGCTCCTTCACGCCATTCTGCATCGGATAATAAAGCCGCGTCTTGCGACCGGGGAACTTTGCCATTTCCCGGATGCGCGCGACAATCTCCTCCGGCGAAAGGCGCGGCTTGGGCGGCACCGGATCCAGACATTCGATCGTCAGTTGCGGATCGACCTCGTTCAGCCAGTCATAGCTGCGATAGCGCACCATCAGCCCGCCCGCCTGGGGATCGATCGGCGCCCATTTGCCAGCATAGCCTGCCGGGCGCTGGGCGCTCAGGATCAGTTCGAAATGCTCCCCCGGCTCCAGCCCCAGATCGCTGTCGTCCACCTCATGATGGCCATTGGGTCGGGGCATTTCATCGACCGTGCCGGACAAGGCCCTTTGGGTGGTGAAGCTCAATATCTTGCAGCTGCCCCGATTGCCGGCGATGCGGTAGGTCAGATCCCCGCGGATCGGCGACTGGAGATAGATATCGTCCGGATTGGGCTGGAGCGTATAGACCGGGTTCCACAAGGGGGCCCAATCGGGATGCTCCGGCGTGGCATGGAAATAGGCGAAATAGGCATAGGACAGGCTGGTCATCGTCTGGCGATAAACGTCGGCGCGATAAGCCGGATCGTCGGGGTGCCAGGTGTCGCCAAGATTGGCGACCGCGCTCTCCAGATCAGTCAGATAGGCCAGGATGTCGGGTTCGATGATCATGATGGCATGCCTCTCCTCTGCCACTGGCGGGCAGCATATAGATAGTATTCACTATCATTTGATTTTAGGAGAGACCCCGGCCCGAGATCGCCGGCGCGATGGATCGCGGTTCAGCGCCGCATGAACCCCATCCAGCGCAGCAGGCAATAGCTCACCCCCGCCGCCCCGGCCGCCACCAGCGTCGCGGTCAGCGTGCCATGCGACGCACCGGCAAAGGGCATGCCCCCAGTGTTCATGCCGAACAGTCCGGTGACCAGGGTCGCCGGCAGCATCAGCGCGGTGATGATCGACAGGATGTAGAGATTCTGGTTGGTCCGCTGCGCCGCCTGGATATCCAGTTCGTCGCGCAGCAGCCGTAATTGCGCCTGTCCTTCCAATATGTCGGCGTCCAGCGCCTGCAGCCGCTGGGTCAGTTTCTCGACCGTGGGCAGCAGAGCGTCCGGCAGTTCCTCGTCCCGTTCCAGCCGCTGGAACACGCCCCGCGCGCCCGACAGCAGGCGATGCAGTTGTGCGAGCCGGCGGCGAATACCGACCAGGTCGCGCGGCTGGGGCGGATGATGCCCCTCCAGAAAGGCATCCTCGGCGCGCTGGATGTCCGCCGACAGGGTACGGCTGATATCGGCGATATTCTCAGCAATGGCGCCGACCAGCAGGTCCAGCGCCTGCGCCCCGCCGATGACGCCCCTCGTCCGCTCCAGCCGATGGCGCGCGATGTCGGCGCAGCGCAGCGGATGCAGCCGCGTCGTCAGCATCAATGTCGGCGTCAACGCCATGCGCAGCGCACCAACCCGCGCGGTATCCGCCACATCGAAGTCCCGCTCGAAATCATGCAGGACGCAGCCGACCGTGTCGCCATCGACCAGCGCCCGCTGATGCGTATCGGGCGACAGGATCAGTTCGCGCACCGCCTCGGGCAGCATCGCCGCCCCCTCGATCCATTGCCGCGTGCCATGATCGGCCAGGTTCAGGTGCAGCCAGCGAAAGCCGCCCGTCGCCCCGCCGTCGCAATGATCGACCGCCCTGATCGCATCAGGCGCGAAGTCCAGCCCCCAGATCAGCCCCGGTCCCATGCCCGGAACCGGCAAGATGATGGGGATCAGCGGGTCGTTCCGGTCGCCGATATGCCGCTCCTGTCGATCAGAAGATCTGCGCGAAGACCATATATAGCAGCCCTGCGAGCAGGATCGAACAGGGCAAGGTCAGCACCCAGGCCATCAGCAGGTTGCGCACCGTCGCCATCTGCAGGCCCGACCCATTGGCCGCCATCGTGCCGGCCACGCCCGACGACAGGACATGGGTGGTCGAAACCGGCAGGCCCATATGGTCCGCGCCGAAGATCGTCGCCATCGCCACCAGTTCGGCCGAGGCACCCTGCGCATAGGTGAGGTGCGTCTTGCCGATCTTCTCACCCACCGTGACCACGATCCGCCGCCAGCCGACCATGGTGCCCAGCCCCAGCGCAAAGGCGACGGCAATCTTCACCCAGGTCGGGATGAATCGGGTGCCAGCATCGAGCGAGCCCTTGTAGGTCGTCAGCGCCGTCATCTTCGCTTCGGACAGCCCCGCCGCCTTCTCCTTGCCCAGCCGCTTGATCGCTTCGGACGCCAGATACATGTCATTGCGGATGTTGGAGACGGCAGCGGCCGGCACCTGCGCTAGCGATCCATAATTCATCACCTGCCGATCGACATCGGCGATCAGCACCGACAGCGCCGGCATGGTCGTGTCGGCAAATCGCTTGTCAGCGATATAGCGCGTGACCTGCGCCCGCGCCTCGGCCGGCTGCATCATGGCGGGCGCGCGCTGGCCAAGCGCCGCCGTGGCGGCAATCGAATTGGCGTGGAATTCGGTGGTGTAGCGTGCCGGCACCGCGCGGTTGAGCGCATAGGCGGTCGGCACCGTGCCGATCAGGATCAGCATGATGAGGCCCATGCCCTTCTGTCCGTCATTGGAACCATGGGCGAAGCTGACGCCGGTGCAGGTGAAGATCAGCAACGCACGGATCCACAATGGCGGCGGCATGCCATTTTGCGGCTCGCGATAGAGCGCCTTGTTGCGGACAAGGACTTTCATCGCCACGAACAGCAGCGCCGCCAGGCCAAAGCCGATCAGCGGCGAAAAGAGCAGCGCCTGGCCGATCTCGGTCGCCTTGCTCCAGTCGACGCCCGACGTGCCGCTCTTGCCGTGCAGCAGCGCATTGGCGACGCCGACGCCGATGATCGATCCGATCAGCGTGTGCGAGCTGGACGACGGGATGCCCAGCCACCAGGTGGCGAGGTTCCATATGATCGCTGCGATGAGGAGGGCAAACACCATGGCGAAACCCGCGCTGGACCCGACTTGCAGGATCAGTTCGACCGGCAGCAGCGACACGATGCCGAAAGCGACCGCGCCGGTCGACAGCAGCACCCCCAGGAAATTGAAGAAACCGGACCAGACCACCGCGATATTGGCCGGCATCGCATTGGTGTAGATCACCGTCGCCACCGCATTGGCGGTGTCATGGAAGCCGTTCACGAATTCGAAGCCGAGCGCGATCAGCAGGGCCAGGAACAGCAGCAGGAAGGGCAGATAGGCGGTCGGTGCCACGCCCACAGCCGTCGCGTCGCTATAGACGCTGTAGACGACATAGATCAGCGCGGCGATGATGGCGGCGCCAAAGCCGATCGAGCCGGCCATGCCCAGACCCTTGTCCATCTCGGGCCGGCGTGCCCCGTCCATTGCCACGCTTGCATTCATCGAATCGTCCCCGAACGGCAAATAATATTAACCCTCTAGGTCCGCTGCATGACAGCCGCGTTGCGGTGCTGAAATCGAAGGAAAATTCGCGCCTGGCGCTTGCCCATCGGCAATCCGTCCGCCTAGGGTCGCCCCACACATAAGTTGGAGCGAAGATTTGGACGTCATTTCGGTCGTATTATTCCTGTTGCTGGCTGTCGTCGTCAGTGGCGCCTTGTCGCGCATGATGCCGATTTCCATCCCGACACCTCTGGTCCAGATCGCCCTTGGCGCGATCATCGGCCTGTCGACATCGCACAGGGTCGCGCTCGATCCCGAAATATTCCTGCTCTTGTTCCTGCCGCCTCTGCTGTTCCTCGACGGCTGGCGCATTCCCAAGGATGAACTGCTCAAGGACGCCTCGACCGTGGTCGAACTGGCGCTGGGGCTGGTGCTGACCACCGTCATCGGCATGGGCTTCTTCATCAACTGGATGATCCCGGCGATGCCGCTCGCCGTCGCCTTCGCGCTCGCCGCCGTGGTCTCGCCGACCGATCCGATCGCCGTGTCCGCCATCGCCGCGCGCGTGCCCATTCCCAAGCGCATGATGCACATCCTCGAAGGGGAATCGCTGCTCAACGACGCATCCGGCCTGGTCTGCCTGCGCTTTGCCATTGCGGCGGCGCTGACCGGCAGCTTCTCGGCCGGCGATGCCGCGCTCAATTTCCTCTGGCTGGCCTTTGCCGGCATCGCGATCGGCGTCGGCGTCACGCTGGTCGTGTCGCGCGCCAAGGCCTGGGTCACGCGCCGCTGGGGCGAGGAAACCGGGTCGCAGATCCTGGTCAGCCTGCTGATCCCCTTCGGCTCCTATATCCTGGCCGAACATGTCCATGCCTCCGGCATCCTGGCCGCCGTCGCAGCGGGCGTGACCATGACCTTCGCCGAAATCTCGCGCGAGGCGATGGCCGAAACCCGGATGCGCCGCAATTCGGTGTGGGACACGATCCAGTTCACCCTGAACGGCATCATCTTCGTGCTGCTGGGCGAACAATTGCCCGGCATCCTCGCCGAAGCGAAGCGCACGGTCGCACTGACCGGCCATAGCGAACCCGGCTGGCTGGCACTCTACACGGTCGCGATCGTCGTCGGCCTCGCTGCGCTGCGTTTCCTGTGGGTGTGGTTGTCGCTGCGCTTCACCATCCTGCGCAACCAGTATCGCGGCGTCGATGGTCCGCGCCGGCCCAACTGGCGGCTGGTGGCGGCGACCTCCTTCGCCGGGGTGCGTGGCGCCATCACCCTTGCCGGTGTGCTCACCCTGCCGCTCGCGCTCAATGACGGCACGCCCTTCCCCGCGCGCGATCTTGCCATCTTCCTGGCCGCGGGGGTCATCATCCTGTCGCTGATCCTGGCCAGCGTCGCACTGCCGCTGCTGCTCAAGAATCTCGACATGCCGGCCGAAGCCAACAAGGCCGCGGAAGAGGACGCCGCCCGCATCGTCACCGCCGAGGCAGCGATCCAGGCGATCGAGCGTCATCAACATGAACTGGCCGAAACCCATGGCCATGCCGAACGCTATGCCGAGGCTGGCGCCCGCGTGATGGATCTGTATCGCGAGCGGATCGAGGCCCTGGGGGCCGCCGAAGCCGACAGCCTGCGCGCGCAGGGCGCCCTGTTCCGCGATTTCCGCATGGTCGGCGTCGCGGCGGAACGCACGGCCCTCCTCACCCTGCTGCGCAGCCGCAAGATCGGCAGCGAGGTCGGGCGCAAGCTCACCCGTGAGCTTGACCTGTCCGAAGCGCGCCTGCGCACATGAGCGGCGGCGGCCCAGACCAGGCCATCAGCAAGCCGGCCCGACGGCCGCGCCGATCCTCGGCGGAGGTCTCCAGCCGGCTGATCCAGGCAGCGCAGGACGAATTTCGCCGCCATGGCTATGCCGGCGCGACCACCGCCGCGATCGCCCGCGCCGCCGACACGACCGAGGCGCAACTGTTCCGCAGCTTCGCGTCCAAGGCCGCCCTGTTCCAGGAAGCGGTGTTCCGCCCGCTCAGCCAGCATCTCGAACGCTTCAACGCCGATCATCCGCTGCCGCAGGACGATGCCAGCCGCGCCGACACCGCGCGCCTTTACATCGCCGAACTGCAACGCTTCGTCACCGAGCATGAGGCGCTGCTGCGGGCGATGATGCTGGCCGGAGGCCCGGCTGGAGACAGCGGCAATCCGATCGAGAGCCTGGCCGCCTATTTCGAGCAGGGCGCCGCCGTCCAGTCGGCCCGGATCGAGGGTACGCCGCGCGTCGATCCGCGCCTGATGGTTCGCGCCGCCTTTGCCGCAGTGCTCGCCAACCGGCTGTTTCGCGACTGGCTCTATCCGGCGGGGCTGGCGGACGATGCCAGCATCGACGCTGCGATCGCCGATTTCGTGCTGGACGGGATCAACGCCAATCGCGGCTGAGCGCCCGCCCGCATTTCCAGCCTATGTGTCAACGCCGACAAAATCCCCGGCCCATCCCATGATAGCAGACCCTTCTGTCTGCAACGGGAAGGACCGGCGTGCTGGAATATCTGGGAAAGGGCGAGCATCTTCTCTCGCTATGGCTTGGCCTGTTTGTCGCAACCGGGATCGGCGCCGGCATCGTCAGCGGCTATTTCAAGGCACGCAAGATCCAGCCGCGCGGTTTCAAGTGGAAGATTTTCCGGAACGAAGCCGGCTTTGCCGTCATCAACCTCGCCATCACCGGCCTGCTGCTCGGCACGATCAAGACCAAGCTGGTCGAAATCGGCGCGATCAGCTTCAATCCGGCGCCCGCCGCCTGGTGGATGATCGCGCTTGAATATGCGCTCTATTTCTTCCTGTTCGACACCTATTTCTACTGGCTGCACCGCTGGATGCACAGGGAACCGGTCTATAGCTGGGTTCACAAGCTGCATCACAAGTCGACATCCCCCAACCTGCTCACCACCCTGTCGGTCAGCCCGCTGGAATCGCTGATCAATGGCGGCTTCGTGCCGCTGTTCCTGACCGTCTTCACTGTCCATGACGCGACCGTCGCGCTGATCGTGCCGACCAACATCATCATGGGCCTCTATGTCCATTCCGGCTATGAGATGCTGCCGCGCTGGTGGAACCGTAGCTGGGCGACCAAATGGTTCATCTCCGCCACCTTCCACGATCAGCATCATCGCTATTTCACCGGCAATTTCGGCGGCTACACGACGATCTGGGACCGGCTGTGCGGCACCATGCGCCCGAAGTTCGAGGCCGATTTCGACAAGATCAAGCAGCGCCGGAAGACGGACGACGCCCCGGTTAGCACCGCCAGCGAAACTGCCTGATCCATGCGCGACATCGCCCTTCTGCTCGCCCTGCTGCCCGTTGGCGCGGCCCCGCTTCATGCCCAGACGCCGCCGCCGGTCGGCGCGACCTTGATGGCGCCCGGCCTGCCCGTGGCCGATCTCGACAAGGCGCTGCGCTTCTACCAGGTCGCGCTCGGCCTCGTCCCTGCCACCACACTGCAACATGGGCCCGTGACCGAAGTCATGCTCTGCGCCGATGGCAAGGGCGGCCGGCTGACTCTGATCCTGCTGCACGACAAGGCGCAGAAGGCGCCGCCGGCCGACAGTGGCATCGCCAAGATCGTGCTGCGCGTGCCCGACCTGTCGGGGGTTGCATCCCGCATGCAGGCGGCGGGCTATCCGGTCGGTGCGATCCGTGCCTCGGGCAAGGGGCCGGCCATATTGATGATCCATGATCCCGACGGCCATGAACTGGAACTGGTCGGCAATCCGCCAAACCCGGCCTAACGCCAAAGCGATATCTCCGCCCCCTGCATGGTCAGGTGCGGGTGGCTTGGGTTAGCCCAGCGCCCCAAGGAGAGAATGGATGAGCCAGACACCCAAGGTCGCGGTCGTCACCGGCGCCAGCCGAGGCGCAGGCCAGGGCATTGCCACCGCACTCGGCCAGCATGGCTGCATCGTCTATGTCACCGGCCGGTCGGAAAAGGCCGGAGACGCCCCGCTGCCCGGCACCATCTACGAAACCGCCGCCGCCGTGACGGCCGCCGGTGGACAGGGCATTGCCGTGCGCGTCGATCATGGCGATGACGACCAGACCCGCGCGCTGTTCGACCGGGTTCGCGTCGAGCAGGGGCATATCGACATATTGGTCAATAATGTCGCCGCCATCCATGACGAACTCACCCTGCCCGGCCGCTTCTGGGAAAAGCCGCTGAAGCTGGCCGACATCATCACCGTCGGCATCCGCAGTTCCTATGTCGCCAGCTATCATGCCGCGCCGATGATGGTCGATCGCGGCCAGGGGCTGATCGTCTTCACATCCGGGTCGGGCGCCTCCCATTATGTCTATGGCCCCGGCTATGGCGCGCACAAGGTCAGCCAGGACAAGATGGCGGCCGACATGGCCGTTGACCTGCGCGGCACCGGCGTCACCGCGCTGTCGATCTGGATGGGCGCGCTGCGCACCGGACGCCTGCTGCAACTGATCGCGTCGGACCCGGCCAAATATGCCTATCTGGAAAAGATGGTCGAAACGCCCGAGTTCACCGGCCATGTCATCTGGGCGCTGTCGCAGGATCCGGCATTGGCGGACCATGCCGGCCAGACGCTGATCGGCGCAGAACTGGCCGAACATTATGGGCTGCGCGACGTGGGCGATCGCCAGCCCCCCTCCTATCGGCAAAGCTATGGCGTCGCGCCGCTGCCGCAATATGACCGGATCATCCGCTGATCCGACGGGGCAAGCATCGCCATGGCGACGCCCTTTTCAGGTCCGTCGGGCGCCCGGCTGGTTTACACCGAAGTTGACAGAGAGGAGGCCGTCATGAGCGACGACAGTTCCGCCGCCATCCGCGACACGCGCAAGGACTGGATCAGCGAGCATCGCGACATGTATCTGCGATCGGGCGGGGCGCAGGGCCATATCATGGACATCACCGCCGTCGGCGGTCATGGTTTCACCACCCACTGCATGATCCGCTATACCGGCCGCAAGAGCGGCAAGACCTTCATCACCACCCTCATCTATGGCGATATCGGCGGCGAGGTGGTGATCGTCGCGTCCAAGGGCGGCGCCGACCATCATCCCGCCTGGTATCTCAACATCCGCGACAGCGAGACGGTCGACTTCCAGGTCGCGACCCAGGCCTTCCGCGCGACCTGGCGCGAGCCGGAGGGCGAGGAACGCGACCGGGTCTGGGCCTTCATGTGCCAGGTCTTCCCCGCCTATGCCGGCTATCAGCAGTCGACCGACCGCCTGATCCCGCTGGTGATGATGAAGGCGATCGAGCCGATCGACGGCTTCAAGGCGTCGGACGCTACCGGCGAACGGCAATATTGAGCGCGGGAGGAGAGCCATGATCAAGCAGATCGTCTTCCTCAGGAAGCGTGACGATCTCTCCATGGACCAGTTCATGGACTATTATGAAAACCAGCATTCGCGCCTGTCGCAGAAGATGGGCGCCAAGCCCGCCCTGCCCAACGCCCAGCGCTATGTCCGCCGCTATGTCACGCCCCAGCCCAACCCGCTGACCGGTGAGATCATTCATCCCGGCTATGACTGCATCATGGAAATCTGGTGGAACAGCCTGGCCGATTATCAGGCCGCGATGAAGGGGCTGTCCGACCCTGCGATGCTCGACATCCGCAAGGCCGACGAACTGCAACTCTTCGCCAGCAACAGCAACCCCGTCTGCCTGGTCGAGGAACATGACAGCCCGATGGGGCCGAATGGCGAGATGATGCAGGTGCAACTGGTGCCGCAGGGCTGAAAGGAAAAGCTGGAGATGGACCTCGAACAGGAAGTCGCCGCGCTGCGCGCCACCGTGCGCGACCTGCAGGACCGGCAGGCGATCCGCGATTGCATTCTGCGCGAATGCCGCGGACGCGACCGGCAGGATGTCGACATCATCAACAGTTGCTGGTGGGAGGATGGCGTGGATGAACATGGCCCCATCATCACCCGCGCGCCCGACTATGCGGCGCGGGCCAATATGGGCCATGGCAAATTCTTCCTGTCGACCAGCCATAATATCACCAACCATCTGTGCGAGATCGACGGCGACACCGCCTATTGCGAAAGCTACACGGTCGGCGGCCTGTTCTGGCAGGATGGCAAAACCACGACGATCGCCTTTGGCCGCTACATCGACCAGTTGGAACGGCGCGGCGACGAATGGCGGCTGCTTACCCGTCGCTGCACGATCGAGATGACCGCCGACACCGATGCGAGCTGGGTTTATTCCGCCAATGTGAAGGGCTTCCTCAAGCCCCACTGGAGCAGGGAAGACGCCTCCTACCAGCGCCCCGTCATCGCTTCGACCCAGGGCGAACGCTGGTAGCCCGGCGTCGCGATTATCGGCGCAAAACCGTCCCCGCAGAAAAATTCTGCTTGCTTCACATAAGGTTCATGGACCGGACCTATAGATGTGGCTGTCACTTCTTTCCCCCTTGGAGTGACACCTCCCTGAACCTCGGCCCCGTCGCATCCCTTGTGCGACGGGGTCTCTTTCTGTTCAGGCCATGGCACGGGCGACACCCAGCAGCCCCGCCAGCGTCGCGCCATCATCGTCCCGCCGCCAGGCAAGGCCGGTCTCCAGGATCGGCGCATCCTGCAGGTCGAGATAGCGCACCCCGGTCCGCGCCAGGTTGCGCAGCGATGCGGGCACCAGCGCAATACCCATGCCCGCCGACACCAGGCTGATGATCGTCTGCATCTGGATCGCCTCCTGCCGGATCAGCAGCGGCTGCCCCCGCCCGGCCAGATAGCCGCTCACCAGATCATGGAAGGCCGGCGCCACCCGGCGCGGGAACAGGATCAGCGGCCGGTCGAGCCAGGGATCGCCCTGCGCCTTATCGTCCGCCACCCAGCCCTCCGGCACCGCCACCACCAGCGGCTCACGCAACAAGGGCATATAGGCGAGCGCGTCGGGTAGCGCGCCATCGGGGGCGATCAATATGCCCGCATCATTCACCCCGTCGATCAGATCGGCAATCTGCACGTCGCTGGTCGCCTCGGTCAGCGCAATCTCCACCTCCGGGAAGCGGGCGGCATAATCGCGCACCAGGGCGGGCAACAGGCTATAGTCGGCGGTGCTGACGAAGCTGAGGCCGATCTGCCCCGCACTGCCGTCGCGCAGGCGGCGGGCGATGTCCGGCAGCGCGCTCACCGCCGCCACCGCCGGACGGACATGCTCCAGCCATTGCCGGCCAAAGGCGGTCAGCGCGACATTGCGCTTCGACCGGGTGAAGAGCGGCGCGCCCAGTTCCCGCTCCAGCGCCAAGATCGACTGGCTGAGCGGCGGCTGGGTCATGCCCAGGCGCTGCGCCGCCTGGCCGAAATGCAGCGTGTCGGCAACAGCCAGAAAATGACGCAGCGGGCGAAGGTCCATGGCAACAAAGTCTCCTTGCGACCTTATATCGCTTCAATAATATATTTCACAACCTTTGCGCAAAGGCGTAGGGGCAGCCATTGCAGGGAAACAAGATTACAGGAACGGCGCAAAATGCCTCATTATCGTTCACGCACCAGCACCCACGGCCGTAACATGGCGGGCGCGCGCGGCCTCTGGCGCGCCACCGGCATGAAGGACGAGGATTTCGGCAAGCCGATCATCGCCATTGCCAATTCATTCACCCAGTTCGTGCCGGGCCATGTCCATTTGAAGGATCTGGGCCAGCTGGTCGCGCGCGAGATCGAAGCGGCCGGCGGCGTCGCCAAGGAATTCAACACCATCGCGGTCGATGACGGCATCGCCATGGGCCATGACGGCATGCTCTATTCGCTGCCCAGCCGCGATCTGATCGCCGACAGTGTCGAATATATGGTCAATGCCCATTGCGCCGACGCGCTGCTGTGCATTTCCAACTGCGACAAGATCACGCCGGGTATGCTGATGGCCGCGATGCGCCTCAACATCCCCGTCATCTTCGTGTCCGGCGGGCCGATGGAGGCCGGCAAGGCGGACATCCGGGGCAAGACCGTGGCGCTCGACCTGGTCGATGCGATGGTCGTCGCCGCCGACGAAAATTACAGCGACGAGGAAGTCGCCGCGATCGAAAAGGCGGCCTGCCCCACCTGTGGCAGCTGCTCGGGCATGTTCACCGCCAATTCGATGAACTGCCTGACCGAAGCGCTGGGCCTGTCGCTGCCGGGCAATGGCTCGATCCTGGCCACCCATGCCGATCGCGAAAAGCTGTTCCGCGAGGCCGGCCACACCATCGTCGATCTCGCCCGCCGCTGGTATGAGCAAGACGATGCCTCCGCCCTGCCCCGCAACATCGCGTGCCATGCGGCATTCGAGAATGCGATGAGCCTGGACATCGCGATGGGCGGTTCGACCAACACGGTGCTGCACCTGCTCGCCGCCGCGCATGAGGGCGGCGTCGATTTCTCGATGGCCGATATCGACCGGCTGTCGCGCCGCGTGCCGTGCCTGTGCAAGGTCGCCCCGGCCAAGCAGGACGTGCATATGGAGGACGTCCACCGCGCCGGTGGCATCATGGCGATCCTGGGCCAGCTCGAACGCGCTGGCCTGCTCGACACCAGCCTGCCTACCGTCCACGCCACCACCATGGGCGAGGCGATCAACCGCTGGGACATCAGCCGCACCAACAGCGAGGCGGTGCAGGAGTTCTTCAAGGCCGCGCCGGGCGGCGTGCGCACCACCCAGGCCTTCAGCCAGAACAACCGCTGGAAGGAACTGGACATGGATCGCCAGACCGGCGTGATCCGCAGCGCCGAACATCCCTTCTCCAAGGATGGCGGCCTGGCCGTGCTGTTCGGCAATCTGGCGCCCGAGGGCTGCATCGTGAAGACCGCCGGCGTCGACGACAGCATCCTGACCTTCCATGGCACGGCCCGCGTCTATGAAAGCCAGGACGCGGCGGTCGCGGGCATCCTGGGCAATGAAGTCAAGGCGAACGACGTCGTCGTCATCCGCTATGAAGGGCCCAAGGGTGGCCCCGGCATGCAGGAAATGCTCTATCCGACCAGCTATCTGAAGTCGAAGGGGCTGGGCAAGGCCTGCGCGCTCATCACCGACGGGCGCTTCTCCGGCGGCACGTCGGGTCTGTCGATCGGCCATGTCTCGCCCGAGGCGGCCGAGGGCGGCCTGATCGCGCTGGTCGCGACCGGCGACCCGATCCTGATCGACATCCCCAATCGCGGCATCCAGCTGCTGGTCGACGATGCAGAACTGGCCAAGCGCCATGAGGAGATGGTCGCGCGCGGCAAGAAGGCGTGGAAGCCGTTCGGCCGCAAGCGCAACGTCTCGCCGGCGCTGCGTGCCTATGCGGCGCTCACCACCAACGCCGCACGCGGCGCGGTGCGCGACGTCAGCCAGGTCGAAAAGGACTGATGGAAAAAGGCCCGGTCGTTCATCGACCGGGCCTTTTCTTTGCTTATTGCGCCTTGGCCGCCTCGGGGGCGGCGATCGGGCCGCCCTTCACTTCCGGCGCGCCTTTCAGATAATGGGCCAGCCAGCCCTGCACCTCGCGGTAGAACTGGCGGCTATCCTCCGGCTTGGTGATCCAGTGCCAGGCATCGGGGAAGATCAGCAGGCGGCTGGGCACCTGCATCCGCTGCAAGGTCGACCAGGTTTCCAGCGTGTTCGCCAGCGGCACGCGGAAATCGCGCTCGCCCGCGGTCAGCAGCATCGGCGTCTTCCAGTCCTTGCCATAAGTGATCGGGCTCTGGTCGCGCCACACCGGGCTGTCGCCCCAGGGGGGACCGCCGCTCGCCACTTCGCGGCCATAGTTGAAATCGCTGGTGCCCCACTGGGTTAGCAGGTCGACTTCGCCGGCATGGCTGACGATGCACTTGTAGCGGGTGGTGGTCGCCTCCATCCAGTTGGCGAGATGGCCACCATAGCTGGCGCCGCCGATACAGGCATTGGCCGTGTCGATGAAGGCATAGCGCTTGCCGGCCTCATCCACCGCCTGGTTGATCTCGTTCGCCGGACCACGCAGCGGATCGAGCTTGATCGCGCGCGAGAAGGCCTCACCATAGCCGGTCGAGCCGGTATAGTCGGTCATCAGCACGACATAGCCGGCGCTGGCGAGCAGATGATAATTCCAGCGCAGGCCGATCTGGTCCATGTTGGACGATGCCGGGCCGCCATGCATCAGCACCATCAGCGGATATTTCTTCGCCGGGTCGAACGCCGGGGGCGTGACGAGCATGTTGTGGATGCGCCGGCCCTTGTCGGTGGTGAACCAGAAATGTTCCGGGCTGGCCCAGTCGATCGTCGCAGCGAGCGCGGTGTTGACGTTGGTCAGGTTCTTGTGCCGCTTGGCCGCCGGGTCGATCCGCACGATTTCCGCCGGGTTCACCGAACTGCCATAGCTGGCGATGATCTGCGTCGACTTGGCATCCGACGGAATGTCGATCCCGGCATAGCCGCCAACCTTGGGCGCGATCACCAGTTCGGGCGTGCCGCCGCTTACGGGTACGCGATAGAGATTTTCCATCCCCGCGTCCGGCACGGTCAGATAGAGGCTGCGGCTGTCGGGCGTCACGGCATAGCTGTCCACCGCGCGATCAAAGCCGCCGGTCAGCAGCGTCGCTGCCCCGCCCGCCGGCCAGGCAACCCGGTGCAGCTTCGCCAGATCATAGACCTCCTGCCCCTGCGTGTTGAACTGGAAGATCAGGCTCTTGCCGTCCGGCGTGAACTTCATGTCGCCATATTCGCCCGGCGTCGGCGTCACCAGCACCGGCTCACCGCCGTCGGCCGGCATGCGATAGAGGCCGAAATTGACGCGGGCATGGGCCGCATTCCAGCGCTCGGTGGTGGCGGTGAAGACGATCTCCTTGCCGTCCGGGCTCCAGACCGGCGCCAGCGTCATGCCGCCGTCGCTCTGGGCATTGCCGCCAAAGCCATCGGCCTGCGCCAGCTTGGTGGCGGACAGGATATCGCGCGCCGGCGCGCCTTCCGCCAGCGGCTGGAGCCACAGGCTCGGCCGCTTGTCGTCCAGCCAGTCATTCCAGTAGCGGATCGGGAAATGCTCATAGACGCGCATATTATATTTGCGCGCCTTGCGTTCCTCGGCCGCCTTCTTGTTGGCGGCGGCGTCCATCGCGCCGGGATAGACCGCGCTTTCGAACAGGATCGCCTGGCCATCGGGCCGCCAGATCGGCTTGCCCGCGCCGGTCGGGATGCTGGTCACGCGGCGGGCTTCACCACCGGCCAGGTCCAGCACATAGATTTGCGCGACATCGTCGCCCTCGCGCTTGGCGGAAAAGGCGATGCGGCGGCTGTCGGGCGCCCAGGCCGGATCGCCCTCGCCCGCCTTGGTCGCGGTCAGGCGGCGCGCCGCCGCCGATCCGTCGGCCGGCACGATCCACAGGTCGCTGACCGCGCCATCCTTCTCATAGGATGGTTCGCTCAGCGCATAGACCACCCATTTGCCGTCCGGGCTCGCCACCGGCGCGCCGACACGCTTCATCATCCACAGCGTTTCGTGGGTCAGCACCTGCTTGGGCTGCGCGATTGCCGGCGCGGCGCAAGCGCCCGCCACCATTGCCGCCGACAGCAGCAAACGGGATATCATTGTCACGGTATCAAACCCCTGTTCTGACATTGGGCCGAACGGCCAGGCCGCATGGTCAGCACGATAGGCGCCGGATTTCAAGCAACAAGCGCGGCGACAACGGAGATGGCACGCCCCATCCCACAGGCGACGCCCCGGTAAAAACCCCCATTTCCAATTTTCCGCCAATCGGCATCATGCGCCGATGACATGCCCACCTCCTGCATTGCCGGTCGATGCGCCGACCAACCTGCTCGACATCCCGTCCGGACATGAGGCTGAGGAACTGTTCGAGGATATAGTGTCGATGCCGGGCGTGCGGATCGAACGGATTATATCCCACGGCCACAGCACACCGCCGGAGCGCCCCTATGTCCAGCATTGGGATGAATGGGTGCTGGTGCTGGCCGGGACCGCCGAACTGCTGCTGGAAGGGATCGGCACCTATCGCCTGGAACCGGGGGATCATCGACTGATTCGAGCGGGCATCCCGCACCGCGTCACCCATACGGACGCGCCGACCATCTGGCTTGCCATCCACATCGGCGAAACCTGAAAAACCGGCGGAAAAGGACGAAAATGCGCCCGTTCCGCAAGCGCATGCATATGCACAGATTTTTTTCAGGAATGGCAAAAGCAGCGCTTGCCATTTGGGACAAGCCGCTGCATATGCGCGGCCTGCCCGGCGCAAGCGGGGCTGCTCCCCGATAGCTCAGCGGTAGAGCATTCGACTGTTAATCGAATGGCCGTAGGTTCGAATCCTACTCGGGGAGCCACTATTTCAGCCCTTGGCA